>JASHRF010000120.1 GCA_030037545.1 Acidobacteriaceae bacterium
CACTTGATGCAGGATTCTCCGTGTCCCACTTCATCAGCTTCGTGCGCATTCCGGCCTTGGCTCTTCGCCAGCACATCCGCCCCCTGCCGCGCATCCACGTGCTCGCCGAGGACACGCTCGCCATGCGCGTCTGGCCCAACGGCATCGACTTCAACCTGCACATGAACAACGCCCGCTACCTGAGCGCCATGGACTACGGCCGCATGCACCTGCTGGCCCGCACCGGCCTCCTTGAGCACATAATGCGCTCGCGCTGGCAGCCGCTGGTGGGCGCAGTGTGGGTTACCTACCGCCGCTCCCTGCCGCTCTTCGCCCGCTTCACCCTCACCTCGCGCCTAGAGCCTGTTATTAACTTTTTTGCAATCTACTGATTCAAAAGCATTTGCAAACCAAAATAGAGTTCGGTCTAATCGCTGTAAACTGTTGATTCTGCGCGACTTACCACAAGGTTAACAACAGGCTTTAGTCTGCTGGGACGAGCACTGGTTCTACCTCGAGCAGGTCTTCACTGTCTGCAAATCTGAACGTACCGCCGCTCGCACCAACGCTCGCGCGGGCGTTGGCGCAACGCAAACTCCGAACGGGACACCAGCCGCCATCGGCTGGGTTAAAGGCGCACTGCGCGGCTCCTGCGGCATGCTCGATCCGCGCCAGGTCATCGAGAGCGTAGCCCCCGGCATAGTCAGCCCGCGCCTGCCGGCAGCCATCTCCGCTTGGAATGACCTACCCGGGAACAGATGCAAAGTAGTTCGTAGCTCACAGTTCGCAGTTCATAGTGTCCGCCGTTGCGAGCCACGAGTCACGATCCAAGAGCCACGGACCACGAACTGTGAACTGCTTCACTCGATCTTGAACACCACATTCACCATGGTCTCCACTTCAATCGTCTGCCCGTTGAGCATGTAGGGCCGGTAGCGCCAGGTGCTCACCGCGTCGAGCGCCGCCTGCTGCAGCATCGCCGGGCCGCTCACCACGTGCAGGTTCTCGATGGTTCCGTTGCGCGAGATCGTGGCCTGCAGCACCACCGTTCCCTGCGTGCGCGTGCTGACTGCAATCTGCGGATACACAGGAATCGTCTTGTGCACCAGCATGCCCTCCACCACTAAGCTTGACAGTCGCACAGCGCGCGGCGCAGGCGGGTGCACGACAGCCACGGGCACAGCCGGACCAAAGAAACTGATGCCGCTGCCCGAACGGTTTCCGCTGAGCATCCCTTCGGGATTGATGACGACCGGGCCCTGCTTGTCAGGGATGTAAGTGCCGTGCGGAATAACGCGCGGCGCCTGAAACGGATTGGAGATGAAAACGGCCGGTCTCGTCTGCGGAGAAGCCGGCCGCGCCTGCGGCCGCGCCTCGCTCACCGGCGGCGCGGGCGCTTCCATCAGGATCAAATTGACGAGATTCGGCAACGCCTGCGGGTAGAGCAACGGAATCAGAACCATTACCAACAGAATTGAGGATTCGAATACGATTGCCGCAAAGAATCCCGCGCGGCTGCGCGTGTGAATGCTGTTTGTTGACGCGAAGGTGGAATCTTCAAACATGACGTGCCTCCCGTTCGCTCGAATTCAGCAGAATTGACTGGGAGACCGGAGCTGGAACCAGGCGCACGCGTTCTTTCGGCGTCGCGCGGCGTGCTCGCTCCGCGCAGCCTCATGCGCCGCTGTCATCTTCGGCCCTCCATCCATCCCCAGCGCAACCACCGTGCTCATGTAGACACCGCCAACCACGCGTTTGTTCCCGCGCCCAAAGAAACTCGTCGTGCCGAGTAATGAGGAGAACCACCTGAAAACCGATAGCTGATAACTGACGACTACAACTATGAACTGTGAACTACGAACTGTGAACTGTCTTTAAATCAGCTCCACGCCCCACAAATCGTGCAGATGTACGACGCCTTCCACGCGCAGCTCCGCATCAACCACAACGAGCGACGTAATCTTCCGTTCTTCCAGGATGGCCAGCGCTTTGGCAGCCAGCTCTTTCGCCCCAATCGTTCGCGGGTGCGGATTCATGGCCTCGCCCGCGGTGCGGCTGAGCGCCGCGCCGCCCTCGCGCTCCAAGAGCCTCCGCAAATCTCCATCGGAAATGACCCCGCGCAAGTGGCCGTCCTGCTGCACCGTGGTCATGCCCAGCTTTTTCGATGACATCTCGAAGATCACATCCGCCATCGGCGTCGTGGGCGCAACCATCGGTACATCCTCGCCGCTATGCATCAGCTCGCGCACCCGCGCCAGTTGCTTGCCCAGCTTGCCGCCCGGGTGCAGCTCGGCAAAATCCTCCGCGCGAAATCCCTTCTTCAAACTGACCGCAACCGCCAGCGCATCGCCCAGTGCCAGCATCGCGGTCGTTGAGGCAGTAGGCGCGAGATTGAGCCCGCACGCCTCGCGCTCCACGCTGCAGTCGAGAGCCACATCGCTGGCCTGCGCCAATGTCGACCGCAGATTGCAGCAGAAGCTGACCAGTGCATCGCCCTTGCGTTTGAGCGTGGCCAGTAGCCGCAGAATCTCCTCCGTCTCGCCGCTGGCCGAAAGCGCGATGACCACATCGCCCGGCATCAGCACGCCCAGATCGCCGTGCACCGCTTCAGCCGGATGCAGAAACAAAGCCGGCGAGCCGGTGGAGCTGAGCGTGGCCGCAATCTTCTGCGCGATGATCCCGCTCTTGCCCATCCCCGTCACCACCACGCGCCCATGCGTCTCGCCGCAGCGCAGCGCCAGATCCACCGCGCGCTCGAAATCCGCGGCCATAGCGCCCTCCAGCCGCGCGGCAAGGCATTCCAGCGCGGCCGCCTCTGTCCTCACCAGTTCTGCCGGATTCAGCCCGGCCGGCCGCATCCTCCTGCGCCGCGGTTCTCCCGCCGCTTTCCGCTCCCTGGATTCAGGCTGGCTCATCGGCTTTTGATGGTATCAGCTTTGACCCGCCCGCGCTGCACGCGGACGCCGGCTGCCCCGGGTCTCGCCTTTGAGACCCGGGAAGCAAATAACGCCCACCAGCCTGCAATCCCGCTAACTCGCTGGCTGTCTATGTCCGCCGCAGGCGCGCTGACTCGCTGCCTCTGTTACCCGCCAGTTACAATGCTCTTAAGGAGCCGTCCAATCGACATGCACTCTTTCCTTGCCCGCACTTGGGGGAATCGCCGTAACCGTTCCGGCCTCTTCGCCTTGGCCGCCGCTCTGGTCTTCGCCGCCGCCGCGCACGCGCAGTTTGGCGCGCCGCCCACCACTCCGGTCCACGACCCCGCCGCCCTCAAGCCGCCCCCAGGCGCACGCGTGGCCATCATCGAATTCGAGGACATGGAGTGCCCCGACTGCGCCGCCGCCAACCCCGTACTCAAAGAGGCGGCCGAAAAGTACCATATCCCCTGGATTCGCCATGATTTCCCGCTGCCCTTCCACCCTTGGAGCTTCCAGGCCGCCGTCTACGCCCGCTGGTTCGACACCAAAAGCAAGGCCATCGGCAACGATTACCGCGACTATATCTTCGCCAACCAGATTTCCATCGAGACGCCAGGCCAGCTCACCCAGTGGACCGAAAATTTCGCCAAGAGCCACGGCATCGCACTTCCCTTCGCCGTCGATCCGCAGGGTGCCCTGGCCGCCGAAGTCAAGGCCGACTACGCGCTCGGCCAGGCCATCGGCATCGAGCACACACCCACCATCTGGGTGGTCACCAACGGCAGCAATAGCGCCCCTCCGTTTGTCGAAGTAGTAGACCGCAGCAAGCTCTACCAGATCATCGACGAAGCCCTGGCCGAAACCCGCCGATAGGAACGAAGAAGCCCGTAGCAACCAGCTACGGGCTACAAGCTGCGAACTACGAACTGAGAGCTGTCAACTGTTCTGTATCTTCACCAGCGGCTGCCCGCTCCCCGGCGCCACCATCCGCGTCTGCGGCGCTCGCCAGTGGTCGATATAGCTGATCCGGTGCACGCACCCAATGGTGCAATTCGGTGCGCAGCTCTTGGCCGTCAAAAACTCCCGCTTCAGGTCTTCCCGCGTGTACTCGGCAATTGGCACGCCCGGATACCCGCGCTGCTGGCTGCAGTAGTGCACCAGCCCGTCCTCGCAGATGTACAGGTACCGCGATCCCGCCCGGCACCGCCAGTCGTTCGGCCGCCCCTGCACAATCGCCTCTTGAAATTTGTCGAACTGCGCGTAGTTGGTCTTCCTGCGATTGGCCATCGCAAAATACACCCGCGCCTCGTCCGCCTTCAGCGGCTTCAGTTGCCCATCCCCGTCGTGGATAATCCCAATCGTCGACTCGAACCCCAGCTCCAGCGCCCGTCGCCCAATCACCAGCGCATCGTTGGGATCGCGAAACCCTCCGCCCACCACCGAATTAATGTTCACGTGGAACTCGGCATATTCCGCCAGCATCTCCAGCTTCTTGTCCAGCACCTTCAGGCTCTTCTTCGAGATCTCGTCCGGCACCAGGTTGTCGATCGAAATCTGCAAATGGTCCAGCCCGGCCTCGTTGAGCCGCAGAATCCGCTCCACATTCAGCAGGTATCCGTTCGTAATCATCCCGGCAATCGCGCCCGTCCGTCGCATGCGCCGGATAATGTCGTCCAACTGCGGGTGGGTCAGCGGCTCGCCCCCTGAGATGCCGATCATGGCCGTTCCTAGCCGCCCCAGGTGGTCGATGCGCCGGCACATCTCCTCGAGCGGCACCGGCTCGCTCACTTTGTCGTACTCGTTGCAATAAGCGCAGCTCAAATTGCAAAACCGCATGGGGATAATCTGCGCCAGCACCGGATGCGAAGTAGAGGCCAGCGCCCGCGCCACCATCGCATACTCGCGCACCTTCCGCCAGGCGGCAATCCGCCGCCCCCGCACCGTCGATCTCCGGGGAGTACCCATCTGTTCTATTGAAACATAAGGGCGCTCAACCAGGCTCGCGGCGCCCTGAATCAGCTGCGCCGGATGGATGTTAGAAAAGCATGGGGTTCTGCGACATTTCTTCGAAACGAAATTTGCCCGCCTTCAGGTACTCTTCGACCGCTTCGCCTGCGATCCAGCGACGATCCAACTGTTCCGCGACCGCTCCGGTGGTAAGCGAGCCCGTGAAAGGATCTAGGACCAAATCGTTCACATCAGTTAGGAGTTTGATAAAGAACTTCGGGAGGAGCGCGGGAAATCTCGCCGGATGAATCTTGATCCCCCCCTCTTTGCATCGCCTCGTGTAAACATCGTTGGCCGCATTGTTGCCCATCTTCATCATGGCCTCAGGGAGATCGAATTCGGCTTCAGTCACGTTTGGCGGAATGGCTCCGCCGGCGTGTATCTTGTCAAAGGAGTCGCGGATAACGTGCCCAGAGGGCCTGGTCGTACCCCGGACTCCATTTCGATTCAGCCGGATCATATCCTCGCTGTACTCCTTGAGGACGTTCAGATTCGACGCCTTAGGATGAGGCGTCTTTGAAAGCCACCAGACGTACTCAACGGAATCACGAACGCGCACCCTCCTGATTGTGCCCAGCCGCGTCTCTGAAATCTGACGCCCGAAACCTGAACCCGGTCTTTCGCCCCCTGTGCGGTTTGTCATATCGCAGTCTCTAATTTTCGGCCTATAATGCCTTCCGGAAACTGGAATCGACAGCAATGATGCCTGTAGATCGGCGGACGCGCTCTGCCGGTCGAAAAGCGCTGGGAACGAACGCTGTTGGGAGGGGCTGCTATGTTGAAGTCGATTTTGCTTGTTTTTTCAGGAGGGCTGTTGATCGCGGCGCCCATGGCCATCGCGGGCCACGGGCCGCAGCAGGCGGCGCAGGTCCAGGCCGCGAAGCCGGCTCAGGCCGCCTCGCCGGCCCCAGCCGTTACGCCGGCACCCACGCAGGTGCCGGCCCAGGCGGTGACGCCTCAAGCTCCGGCGCAGCCGCCGGCTGCGGTACCTGCCGGAAGCGTGGCCGACGACATGAAAAACCCGGTCATCAAACCGACGGCCGAGTCGCAGGCCAAGGCCAAGCAGATTTACACCATTGACTGCGCCATGTGCCACGGCGACAACGGCAACGGCAAGACGGACTTGGCCACCAGCATGAGCCTTACGCTCGCCGATTTCACCGATCAAAAATCGCTTGCCGACCGCATGGATGGCGAACTGTTTAACCTGATCCGCAACGGCAAGGACAAGATGCCGGGCGAGGACAAAGCGCGCGCCACAGACACCGAGGTGTGGAACCTCGTCATCTACGTCCGCAACTTGTCAAAGGCGCAGTCGGCCGTGACTGCAGCTCAGTAGGCAGCACGCCAGCACACGCGCCCGGCGGCAGCGGAGCGCCACAATCGAAGGATTTCCCTACCCGTCACAGACCGCATGATCACAATGGGTTCATCCTCATTCCCCAATAGCGCTGTGGGTTTTCGGCCGCAAATGAAAACGCCAGAAGCCGAGGCTCCTGGCGTCTTCACATCGTGACATCTCGCAGAGCAACTGGTGATCGCGTCCTAGAGCTTGCGCCCTCGGCCAACCCCAACTCTCTTCGGAGATCCGCGTCCTCTGGCATGGCCACAGGCCGATCTCCGCCTCGCATCGAGATATGGTCCTTCAGCTCGTTTACCGGCGGCCAACGCCCGACTTGCGTCGTTCGTCGCTCATTCCGGCTCGACCGGTTGGTAGCCCTCCAACTTGCGTTGGACGGCCCATCTTCCGGCTAGGCCTGTCAATCAGCTTGAGGCTTGCGCCACATGCCGATCCTTCAGCTCCCGGTTCAGCGGTGAACCCCAAGCTTTCGCCGGCGTTCCACCATCCGTCCCGTCCGGCTGGCAACCTCCCCGCTCACGCGGGACGGCCCATCTTCCGGCTAGGCTTGCAGTGAGCTTCCGGCTTCACCCGGACTTCCATCGTCGGCTTGCGCCGCCGGTGAGTATCCGCGTTCCGCCTTCCCCTCACCTCCGGAACTACGTCAGCGGTCAACTTCCGACCTTCGTCGGCGTTTCTTCCTCTGACCGTGCCAGCGTTCCAACTCACGACTCGCGCCGCTTGTTGCACCCTCTGGCGTGGCTCAAAGCTTTTTCTCCGGCTTTCACCGGCCGTCTGCCCTTCAGCCACTCCGGCGATCCACTCTCGCATCTCTGCTGGATCATCAGTTGAACCGAGAGTACTTCCGATCAATCTGTGGATGCAAGTGCAAAAATCAAGATAATTTGTGGATTTCACCAGCATTGGTGCAACGATCGCATTCTGCTCGCAATATCGTACGAACGCCGATGCAGTCCTCGGTCATTTCCCTTTGATAGAAGAAGGTCTGGTACACGTAGAGTCAGGCTGCGATCATCATGTACCTCGGCTCTGCTTGGTGAAGCGGATTTCGAAGCAAGGCATCGTGCAGCAGAAAGCCCCCGCTCAACAGCGGGGGCTTTGGTATTCGCAGGCGGTCCGGAGTTATTTCAGGTTGCCGTTGGCGTCCATGGTGATTCCGCCGGGTCCGGCATTTTTCTTTTCTTCATTGGCCTTGCGGGTACCCATGGCCTCGGTGCTCCATTTCTGAGCTTCGGCCAGATCTTCTTTGACTTCGGCGGGATGACCGTAGTCGACGTCGGCCTTTTTGCGGTAGATCAGGTTAAGGTAGGTCATGGCGTCGTCGTAATTGGGCTTGTCCTTAATGGCCCGTTGGAGATAATCGAGCCCCTCATCCACCAGGGGCTTGTTCTCCGCAGCCAAAGGTTCCATTATCTTCTTGGGCGCCTTGACATTTCCTTCGCCGTCGTCGTTCAAGCCGGCAGACTGGAGGGCCTTGAGCAAGTTCTCGTGGGCCTCGGTCCAATCGATCACGCCAATCGTATACGCGGCATCGGCATCATCCGGCTTCACGGCCAGAACCTTCTCCTGCCACTCCTTGGCTTCTGCCAGATTCTTCACGCTCAGATAAATCCCGGCGATCTCCTTCATGCTGTTGATATCGTGGGGATTTTTGGCGACGACCTCTTTAAAGAGATCGATGGCCTGATTGGCGTTATTGAGATTGTCGGGGGTATCCATGCCGGGAACGACATTCTGCTCAAGAGCCTTGGCAAGATAGGTTTTGGCAACGGGCAGGTTGGGGTCCAGTTGGGCTGCGCGCTGGAAGTGCCCAATCGCCTCTTCGTAGTGCGCGCTCTTAAAGGCGTCCACGCCCTTGTTCAACTGGTCGCGCGCCTCAAGTTGCCGGCAGCCGCTCATGCTCAGCGCCAGGACAGCCAAAAACACCGCCAGAGCCATAATTCGTGCGGGTCGATTCATTTCGAATTCATCTCCTTCAGGCGCATGCCAGCGGCACACGTTGAAATCCCTTTTTTGCGACTGGCCGCGGAGACAGGCACCGGAACCAGGACAGCAGAAATCTTACACCAAGAACCATCTGGACAAAGTGCGCCCCAACACATCCGGCCTGCCGATGCTGTGAGGGTTGGCTACCCTGTCGGTTTGGCAATTGGCTCAACCCACTGCAACTCGCCTCTGAATCCCGTTCGGCGAGACCGTCTGATACGCGCTTACTGGCCGGCTTGGATCTTGGGCGTCATCAGGCCGATGTGGTCTACGTTGGCGGCCTTGCCGATGTCGATCACATCCGCTATGTATTGGAAGCTGACTTGGTCATCGCCTTTAACGAACATGACACGCTCGGCGCGGTTGGCGTAAATCTCAGTCAGCTTGGACAGCAATTCCTGGTGCGTCACATCGGTCTCGTTGATCTTGTAGGCCGGGGCTTGCCCGGGCCGGTACAGGACCTGCACGACGATGGTGCGGTCGTTGGGCTGTTGCTGCTGCGGATTCTTGGGGGGCTGGGGCACCAGAGCATCCAGGCCGTTGGGGGTAACCGGCACGATGACCATGAAGATGATCAGCAGCACCAGCAGAATGTCGATCATCGGCGTGACATTGATCTCGGCCATGCTACCGCCGCCGCCCATTGACATTGCCATGACGTAAACTCCTCGATTGCGATCTTCTTAAAAAACGTTCATAAATCACAGGGCGCAGCGCCCGGCTTACTCGCCGCCGGCCAGGTTGCCTTGCTCTCTCTGCGTCAGCAAACCGATCTCCTCAACGCCCGCAGTGCGCACATCGTCGATGGCATCTTCGACGGCGCGGTACTGGGCGCGG
>JASHRF010000012.1 GCA_030037545.1 Acidobacteriaceae bacterium
ACGGGAGAACATGTCGAGTTGGCGTATGTCGATCAGGGCTACACCGGCGAGGCCGCCGAAGAGGCTGCGGCCGAGCATGGCATTCGCCTAGAAGTGGTCAAGCATACCGAGGCCAAGCGCGGCTTTGTGCTGCTGCCGCGCAGATGGGTAGTAGAGAGAAGCTTTGCCTGGGCCGCACGCTTTCGTCGTCTGGCCCGCGACTACGAACGGCTGGCAGCCACCCTGGGCGCTTTTCACTTCCTGGCCTGCGCTTGCCTCATGCTGGCAAACCTTTTCCGGCTACTCGCCAGAAGTTAATAACAGGCTCTAGCGAGACGATTCGCTTGGCTTCTGATTGCTCTGAATTGCGCAATATGTCAAAGAGCAGTAACAGCGACGTGTGCTTACATCCTTACATCACAATTCACGGTCACATTACCATTCGAGAGCTAAAAATGGTGTTAAGTGCAACTGACCAAGTAAACGGGCTTGGCAACCGGATATTGTGGGTGTGCTGTAAACACTCCAAAAAACTTGCCGAGGACGGGAAAGTAGATGAACTAAAGCTGCTAGACCTTGCACATAAACTTGAAGCGGTGCTCACTCCCGCTTGGTCTACCGGAGTTGCTGAATTCGATGATGACGCCAGACGCACTTGGGTAAGTGTATACGAGAATGAACTTGATGTTCAATCAGAGAATCTGTTTGGCGAGATTACAGCGTATGGCCCTGCCCATGTAGTGCGCCTTGCGTTGGTCTATGCTTTGCTGGACCCCAACACATATTTGACTCAGCCTTTTCTTATTCGTCCTATCCATTTGCAAGCAGCATTAGCAATTTGGAAGTATCGCTCAGACAGCGCCCGGTGCATTTTTGGTGACTCCTTGGGAGATCACGTTGCAGACAAAATTCTCAGCTTGCTGAAAGCTGCTGGCGCGGCTAGCATGACTGACACTGAAATTTATAAGGCGTTCGGCAAGAACACAAAAGCTACTGAGCTAGATAGAGCGAAGAATATGTTGCTCGGACTGAATAAAGTTGCCGCTACGCAAGAAAACACTAAAGGTGCTCCTATTACTCACTGGACACCACCTTTTTACGTAAATACGTTAATGCGTAAGGAACCGGGGGCGTGAAAAGGAGAGGTAAGATTTTACGTACTATACGTATTAAGCTCTTAATACGTTAAATGCGTAAAAATGACTTATTTCTCTGAGGGGTCGCTCTGGTAGGTACGTACTAACGTATTAAGGGTAATAAGAGGGTGAGGAAACCGCAATACACGTCACCCGAAGGCAGCATCAACTAATACTACATGGGTAGCACCAGAAACCGTGACAGGAAGGTGAGTTATGGAGATACTGAAACAATCTCAACGTAGAAGTGAAAAACTCGATCAACAGTCAAAGCAGTTGGAGCAGATTGGTGACTACCTTTACAGTTTGTGGGTAAGAGAGCGGACGCCCGAATACCTACCTTTGAGCATTCAACTTGAGATAGCAAAGGCAACTAACCCAAAAGGGAGTTCCCCCGGCTTTGCCGGGGAGGCAGCCGAGGTTTGGGATTTCCGGGAGTCCATCCAAGAAACTCCAAATCGTGAGCCGCCAAGCACACGAGGAGAAGAAACCGGATGGACGAATACGAAAGTTTAAGCCACACGAAGTGGGAATGCAAATACCATGTGATGTTTATTCCCAAGTGCCGCCGCAAGACGCTGTGCACGCAACTGCGGCCGCATTTGGGCGAGGTGATGAAACGGTTGGCCGAGCAAAAGGAGAGCCGCATCGAAGAAGGCCCCCTGATGTCAGACCACGTGCACATATGGATCTCCATTCCGCCCAAGTACTCGGTCAGTCAGGGGATCGGGTTTATCCAGGGCAAGAGCGCGATCCATCTGGCGCGAGTGTACGGGGAGCGCAAGAAAAACTTTGTCGGGCAGCACTTTTGGGCGCGCGGATTCTTGGTGTCCACAGTGGGCCGAAACGAGAGCGTGATCGGAGAGTACATCCGCACCCAGGAAGAGGAAGACAAGCGATTGGAGCAACTGGAAATGTGGAAGTAGGCGGCCACCGTAAGGTGGCTCAACATCAACCGGGGCCGCGTTAGCGACCCCGCTCAAGCCGCTTTGAGCGGCTCACATCATAAGGCCACCGGCTTTGCCGGTGGATACTTACCCATAAAAACGAGTTATTAACGACGTTTGATTCAGAATGGCCGCCCGGAACCACACTCAAGAATCATGCAGAACCACAGGAATGGGTTGAAGTTTGGGTTCGACTGCAACTGGTGCGAACCTCCAAACCCACCCCCCGCACGTAAACGAAGTCGCTTAGCGACCCCACAAGTTCGCATCGCCTACAAATGGGACACAATCGGCGGACGCGAGCGCGAGCCTCAGGCGCTCATGTCGCGGGCCTCAAGCTCCTGCGCATGCCGGCGGTTGCTCGCGAGCGGTCCCTTCTATAGCAGGCGCCGCAATCGTTCGAAGTTGCTGCGCGTGCGCTCACTGCGGGGATTTACCTGCGCGGCCTTTTCGGCCCAGGGGAGCGCTTCGCGAACTTTTCCCTGGCTCACAAGTGCGGCAGCATAGCTCATCAGGGCGACGTCGTCGTAGGGATTCAGTTCCGCAGCCTTGAGGTACAGGCGGGCGGCCTCCCGCATATCGGTCTGCTTGGCGGCATCGGCGCGGATGGTGTAACGCACCGACTCGGCCAGACGCTCCAGGTCGGTGCGGTCCAGCTTGAATAACAGGGTTCCGGCTTCGGCGGGAGGACCGGACGAGCCGGCACTGACAAAATTCACGCCGGTGTAGCCGCCTTGCTTGGCGGCGAGGACCATTTCGTACATCTCGGGATCGAGGTTGCTGACCGTGGTGCGCTGCTCGGGCGTGAGCGCGGCGAGAAATCCCACGGAGGCGCCGGGCGCCGGAGCAACCGGCGGCTGGCTTGATGGGCTTGGCGCTGCCGGCTGCGGTGCTGCCGCGGCCCCAGGTGGCGGAATCTTCTTCTCCGCGATGTAATGCTCCATGATGCTCAGATTGTCGCGGGCGCGCTGGCTGGTGGGATCGAGAGCAAGGCTGCGTTTCATATCAGCGACCGCCTCCCAATACTTATCTCCCATGTAGTAGGAGTTTCCGCGATAGTAATAGGTGAGCGCGTCCTTGGGCTTGAATTCGAGAACGTGAGTGTAGTCGGCAACCGACTCATCGTACCGATGCAGCCGGTTGTAAATGCTTGCGCGGTAATTGTAGGCGGTCAGGTTTTTGGGGTTTTCCCTGATTTCCTCGTTCACGATTTCAAGCGCCGCTTGTTTCTGGCCCTGATCGTAGAGCGCTTTGGCGCGCTGCAAACGCTCTGTATCCTCTTCCTTCCACTTCGAGAAAATGCCCACGTCTGCCTCCTCGACCTAAAGCGCTGCGAACTTCATAGAGAGCATTGCTGGATCATGGCTTCGACGATTTCGGAAAGACCGTATTGCCGGCCGAGATTTCGTGCCTCGGCAACGGCGCGGCCGCGCTCCGGCTCAGGCAGATGCAAGGCTTGGTTTATCTTAGCCTGAAGCAGCCATTCCGGATTACCGATCCGGCGCAAAATCTGCTCCTGCTCTTCGAGCACGGGACGAATCTCGGCCGCGCTTCTTCCCAGGTTTTTCAGGATGTGCGCCCTCACGGCAAGCGACTGGGCAAGCTCCGGCGGCAGCTCAAGCTCCCTCAGAATCGCCTCCTGCTCGTCCCATAGGCGCAGCGCGGTTGGATAGTCGTTGCGCTGCGTATAAAAGACGGCCTGGTTGGCGAGGCAAGCGCGCAGCACCGGCCGATTGCCGATCTTCCTGCAGACTTCCTCCTGCTCCTGTAACTTCTTGAGCTGTTCTTCGCTCCTGCCCATCTCACCGAGGGTAGAGGCCTGGCTGCCGATGCAAATCGCCAATCCTTTCGCGTATCCGGTCTCGCGGCAAAGCGCTTCCGCTTCCTGGTCTTTCCGGAGAGATTCCGGAAAGTTCCCAAGATCGCGTAAGTACCTGGCTTGATTCCCAAGGCTTTCGACCAGGCTGAGCTTGTCTCCGAGTATGCGGCAGATGCGTTCCTGCTCGCCGTAGAAATCCATCACGTCGCTGAGACGGCCCAGGGCCGCCAGCGCATTGGCCTGGCCGCCGTAACTCTTCTGTAGGCCGTCCTGGTCGCCGATCTGGCGGGCCATGCTCTCTTCGCGCCGGCACAGATCGAGGGCGCGTTCGTAGTCGCGTTGCGTGTACGCGACCATGGCCTGATTGTGCAGGGAGATTCCCAGGCCGTGGACGTCTTTGCGGACGAGGCACAACTGCTCCTGCTGGCGGTGCAGCGCCATCGCCTCGCTCAAGCGGCCCCATTCAAACTGCACCAGCCCTTGCGCTCCCAGGCATTTCTGCAGGCCTTGGTCGTCGCCTAGTTGCCGGCAAATCGCTTCCTGGCGCTCCAGCGCCTGCTGCGCGGCAGGCAGGTTGCCCCGGCTCAGGCAGGAGGCGGCCAGGCCGCCCAGGCACACCTCGAGCGCGGCCAGACTGCCAGGCTTTTGTTCGTAGTGGCGAATGAGTTTGCGCCGAACCGCGATCGACGGCTCGAGCCGCCCGGTTTTTTCCAGCAACAGAGCTACCACATCTAGGAAATCCGGATCGGTGAGATCGGCCGATTCGATCTCGCTTGCGTATGCCTGCTCCATTTTGAAGCCGGCAGCTTCAAGTTTCGTCCAGTAGGCGAGCACGTCGAACTGGTTTCGATCCCATGCCCGCGCAAGGAATTGGGAATCGCGGCGGCGCGCGGCGTCCGCATCGAAAGCCAGCAGCCGCGCCAGGCGCGGCCAGGCGTGTGCCTCAGAAAGCTGCCAGGGAAGCTCGTCGATCTTGCGGCGCGACAAGGGCTGCTCTTCGAAGTAATCGGCCAGGCGCAGATGGGCGGCGCGCTCATCCGCCTCGGAGGGCAAAAATCGTGCGCGAACGGCATCGCGCAAGTACTGGTGCCCGAAGTTCAGCAAGCCGGAACGGTCGACGAGGGAATGCTCGGCGGCCAGCCACAGCGGCGACCAAAAGGCCGCGGGCAGCGGCTCGCCCCCAGCCCCAAGCAGATCGAGGAGCTCGGCTTCCGCGAGGCCGTAGTGCCCTGCCCAAAGCAGCGAGAAAACGTCGCGCACCAGCCCGGCGCGATCACGCTCGTAGTCATCCTGCCAGCGCGCAAGAACTTTATCAAACAGCTCGGCTGGACCGGGCGCGGCGAGATAGCGGTCGATCTGGCTGTCGAGAGTTTTGTGTTCGCCCCACAGGCGCAGCTCTTCCAGCAGCAAGCGCAGGTATAGAGGATTGGCGGCGGGCGCGGCGGCGGCAACGCGTTGGGCCTGCGGCGTGTCCAGCGCCTTCGAATACTGGCGGAGGAAATCCGTGATGAGCTGTTCGCGCTCGGCGCGGTCTAACGGTTCCACGTTGAACTCCGGCCAGCCGCGGCGGCGCAAGGCGTCGAGCGAACGGCCGGGCAGCGCCGATAAAAAGAGGCGTGCGTTCTGGGGCAGGCGGGAAGGCAGCCAACCGAGATCGGGCGCGCCGTTGCGGTCTTCAATCTGGTTGAGCCCGTCGAGGACGAGGACGAAGCGGCCGCGGGCAGCGGCCCGGTAGATGGCGCGCGCGAAAACCGCGGGAAGCTCTTCTGCATGGTCCGGGATGGGGAGCTGGAGATCGAAGCGAGAGGATAACTCAGCCATAATCCGGCGAAGCATCGCTGCCCAATTGGCGCTGGCCGGGTCAGCGCCAATGAAGTGCAGAATGACCGGCTCATGGGGATGGGCGCGGCGGTATTCGAGCGCCCAGTTGGCCAGCAGCGCGGACTTGCCGACGCCGGATTCGCCGGTGAGGACCAGTGGCTCGCCGGCGCCAGCGGCATGCGCATCGAGCCGCGCAAAATCCGCCGTCCTGCGAATGTAGACGCGGCTGCGGGATTCGGCGTAGCTCTCCTGAGCCGCGGTTTCGCGCTCGCGTTCGCTAGGAGCTGTCTCTTTCGGGAAAATCCGTTCGATGACCTCGCTGAAATCCCTGAGCACCCATTCGCCCAGTTCTCGCGCGTCGCGGTAATTCTCGCGCACAGCGCAGCCGCTGGCGCGAATCTGATCTTTGAGAACGCGGAGCTTTTCGCGCGAGGCGGGATCGCGTTCCACAAACCGTCCGCTCTGCTCCTCGGACAACGACCGGATTATGGCGGGATCGCGAAAATAGAAGAGCGCCTGCGCCTTCATCTCCGCGTTCTTCAACACGCCGTGCAGGATCTCCAGCTCGGTCACCGATTTTCCTTGTTCCTGGGCCAGCCATGGCATCTGCGCGAGCAATGCCTCGGGAACCGCTCTTGGCAGCGATCCATAGCGCTCGCCCAGGATGCCCAGAAACCACGGGCGGCAATGATCGATCTCGGCCAGGCAGATGGGCAGCACCTTGCCTTCGTGCTGCTCCTCGTCGGTGATGCCCCAGCGCAGGTCGATCTCGGCCCAGGTGACAGCGCGCTGCTCGCACAGCGTCCGCAGTTGCGGGAAGATGCGCTTGATCAGCTCCTCGCGCTCTGCCTGCATGTCCTGAAAGGTAGAGGACACGAAGACGCGAATGACGCGGCGAGGTTTGTCCTTCGGCATAGATTCTGTCCGCATCATAAACCGGGATGCGTGGCCCGAATCTGCCTTTCTCATTCGTGCTGGTTCGTTAATTTCGTTGACTTTCTCTATGCGGTTGAATTAGTAACTAGAGCGTGTTTCAAAAATAGGCTTTGAAAGGGCACGGCTTCAGCCGTGCCGTGCAAAATCCGCCGTTGATGCGGCTTTAGCCGCCGAGGGATGGTTCCTTGATCGTCCCAGCAGCATTTTTGAAACACGCTGTAGGAACTTGCTTTTCCAGCGAATGCAGAGCCGGTTGCGCTCAGGAAATTTTGGGGGAAGGGAAAGGTCTATGGGAGTGGAAATCAAGGTGGGAGGGGACGCGCCTGGCTTGCGGGAACAGCTTGCCAACGGGGCGATCATTTTTCTCGGCCAGGAGGCCTACAAGTCGGCGGCCGCACTGATGGCTGAGGCGCAGAAAGCAGGATACGGCGGATTGATTATTCCGGTTGAGCACGCCAGCGGACTTGCGCCCCTCCCCGCAGTGGACGCCCAATTCTGTCTGCTTAATTTTCTGCACTTCGCACCGTGGAAGAGCGCCAGCCCCGCGATTACGCAAGAGATCGAGGATTGGAAGCGCAAGCTCGTCGCCGGCGTCAACCTGGGTACGCCTCGACCGGAGATCGAATTTCTTTTGACGATGGGATCGAGCGAGACCACTCTCGTGGCCAAGTGGACATCGACCGTGAATTCTCAACAGTTCATTCGCGTGGCCCGCGAACTTGAAGAATCCTGCCTGCGCAATGGAGGACGGGTGTAAGGCGAATTACACGCCGGACAGGGAATCTTACACCTCAAAAAGGATCAACCGGCGGTAGTGGGCCAGTTTGAATTGATTTTGGCCAAAGAAATTCCAGATTTCACTAAAGCTCCACTAAGATGAGCCGAGTAACCCTTCTATTTTCAGCGCGTTTTCCGATGCCATTTTTCGGCTGTGGCGGCTCGGGGCTTCTTTCTCTGCTTCTGCTAGTGCAGGATATTCGCCATATATTCGTGCCTGTAATCTTTTCATGTTCCCAACCCTCTCTGGCCGGAAGACCTTCGTCGTCACCTGCAAGATGCCGCCGCGACGTGCCATCTGGCCGGGAGGAGTTCCCTTTTTCAATCGGTTGCCTTGGCCTGTCCACTGTGCGGCGAGGTCAGGCAGTACATCGCAGTTCTGGGTAAAGGAGATCCGGAAGGATCAAGATGGAATGAGTGAGTGGGGAAGCCGAGTTCGCGCTCGGTCGAGGAAGAGCCGGATGCGCAGCGCTTCGGCGCGCTCCGCGGCTACCAGGCGCATCTGGCGGCCAATGTGATCGACGTCCTGGAGGTATTCGACCTGCGCCTCATCGCGGCGGGCATCCTGTTCGAGACGCGCAATCCTCTCTTCCATCATGGTGCGGAAGCGGGGGCTGATTTCGAAGCATTCGCGGGCAGTGCAGTCAATGGTCATGGTCGGCGCCTCGAATTGCGAATAGGGAACCTGAGAGTCGCGATTTCTTCCGCGCCCCTCAAGTTTCCCCCATCTGCGCCGATAGTAGCGATAAGCGGGAATTCGCACCAGATTACGGGTTTGCGCGCCAATGGTAACGCGCGCTGTCCGATTCCAGAACAGCGCCCTGTTCAAACTTCGTAGTTCACGACTCCGCAGCTTCCGGTTCCTGGCCCGCAACAAGCCTCTGCCAAGGCGCTCAAAGCTGTGAACTGCGAACCAGGAACTAAGAACTGTGAACTGCTTCACCCGCTATTGATCGCTGCTTTGCGGCGCCATGGCGAAATAACCCTTGCGCACCTGCGCCTTCGTGCCTTCGCCGCAGTTTACGGTAATGTGGCGGAAGGTGCCGTCGAGCTTGGCGTTCGAGGGAGTGTAGGTGGCCACGTACTGGGTGCGCAGCTCATCCTCAATTTGCTCGAAGGCAGCCTGAAGCTTGGGTCCGTTGTTTCCTACGTCGATCAATCGGCCCCCGGTTTCGTCGCAGATTTTTTTGGCATACCCGTAACCGTAATAGCCCTGGCCCGCCTCCCAGTACAATTGCCGGTCGGCGCACAAAATGATGTAAACAATGACGTTGTTCTTCTGCGCGGCGGCGATGGCGTCCCCGATCTTTTCGCGGCTGCCCTCATCTTCACCGTCGGTGAGGATGATAATCGCTTTGCGGCCAGTCTGCTCGCTAAGCTTCTCGTTGGCGGCAAGATAGATAGCGTCGTAGAGCAACGTTCCCTTGGGATCGCTGACCGGAACCGGTCCGCCGCCCAGACCCGGAATGCCTCCGCCGTTCCCGCCGGCGGTGTTGATCTCGGCCTTCTCGAGCGCGTGGGCCAGAAGCCTGGGATTGTTGGTGTAGTCCTGGAGCAGATCGACGTTGACGTCGAAGTTGACGGCGAAGGCCTCGTCCTTGGAGCGCATCACGCGGCTCAGGAACTGGCTGGCGGCATCCTCTTCCATCGGTAGCAGGCGTTGCTGGCTGCCCGAGGTATCGAGCAGAATGCCCATGGTGAGCGGCAGGTCGGACTCGGCGGTAAAGCTCTTCAGCTTCTGCTGGACCTTGTCTTCGTAGAAGCTGCAGTCCTTGGCCGTGAGATGCGGAACCAGGTTGCCGTTCTTGTCCTTGACAGTGAAAAAGAGGTCAACGAGGTTCGTATAAGACTTGAACGTGGCAACGGATTGGTCGCTTTCGGGCTGGGCCGGAGCGTTGCTTACCGGTGGCGCATCCGGGTCCGGCTCCAGTTGCGCCTGCGCCACCGTGCAGAACCACGGCGCAGCCAGAAGAAGGACGGCCATTGCCCAGCGCACACGCATGTTGGCAGTTTAGACGATAATGGGACGCCTTAGGATAGCCGGACAGGGACAAAGGGAACAAGGGACCAGGAAAGCACCGAGAAGCACGGCGGTCTACCAGAGGGGAACACCTGCAGTTTCTGGGCTGCGCGCGAGCATCGATTCCCGAACTGCAAACCCAACTCGTGATTGCCGAGGTCCTCGGATTCGGCACAAAGATGCCCCGCGAATCGGCCGAGAATCTTTCTGCCGGAGCCGAATGCTGGTTGCGCTCATGAAAAAAACCTAAGAACTGAGCCTGCTGGCCCCTTGGTCCCTCGGCCCCCATTTGTCCCTTGGTTCCTTGTTCCCTCCTTCCCTCGGTCCAGGACAATCGCACTTCAAAAACCGGCCATCCTGTTGAAGGAGTCCTCTTCTTCGCTTTGCCGTTGTCAAGCCCTTGCAAAAGCCACGTCGTCCGCATTGCACTCATTCGGCGGGAAATATATTTCCGCCCTTCGTTGCGGGTTAATTACGCCGTTTCGCTATGCTGTGAAGAAACGTTCCCAAGGCACTCGTGGCCGCTCGAGAATCCGGGGCCCGGCAGGCGCAAAGAAGCGCAAGAAAGTTAAGTTTTCTCGCACAAATCCGCATGTTAATCGCACCTGAAAATGCATCCAACCATCAGAAAACAAGGAGCTTCATGGCAGAATCCCATGTACCCCCCCCCGGGGGGTACATATGAACCTGAAATCAACACCACCAGCGCACCTTTCCAAGTCCGATCGCTCTTTCCCTAGGTCCCGGCCTGAGAGCAACCTGCGGCGGCGCGGCGCGTCTGATAATCTGACAGGGTGCGGTGTTTGTCACACGAAGAGGGTGTTGCGCCCGTCCAAACCCGCGGGATGTTTGGGAGGCAAGACGGCTGTGAACGTTCCGGATAGGGCAATGGCGCTGGTGGCGCTGCTGAGCGCAGGGTTCTACTTAAGCCTGACCGCGGTGGCGCAGCAGCAACAACCCAGTGTCCCCAATGCGCCCGCACCGCAGACAGTCCAAACGCTCCCCGGCGCCCAGGGTCCGATCGTCCCCGGCAGCGGCGAGAATCAGCCCGGCAACGGCCCGTCGTCTTCGACCACAGGCCAGCAACCGGCACAGCAAGCTACGCCTGCGCCACCCCCACCGCCGCCCCCGCCGAATCAACAGCCTCCCGAAGAGGGACAGGGTGCGGTCACCCGTTTTGTGGTGAACGTGAACTTTGTCGAAGTTCCGGTCACCGTCAAGGACTCCAAGGGCCGCCCTGTGCCCGGCCTCACCTGGCGCGATTTCAGGGTCTACGAGAACAATGTCTACGAGCCGCTGCGGGTCTTCAGCGTGGATCCGGCGCCGCTCTCCATCGCCTTTGTGATCGACCAGACGCTGCCTTCGAACATCATGGACCAGGTGAATACGTCGCTGGCCGCGATTCAGGGCGCGCTCACGCCCTACGATGAAGCCGCGGTGTTCACCTATACCAACGGCGCCAGGGAGTGGACTACCTTTACCGGAGGCCAGAGCTCGCGGTTGCCTGCCGTGCTGGCGCTGGCGCAATCCGCTGGCACTGATCCCCAGGTTCCATTCAGCGAAGGACCGTTTGGAGGCTGCGCCGTGATCAAGAACGGCGATTGCGTCGACCCCAACGTGAATTACGGCGGTTCCACGGGTAATCCCGATTTCATCAAGATCCCCAAGGAAATTCACACCCTCAACGATGCCATCCTGCAGGCGGCCAGAGAGCTTTCTGCGCGGCCCAAAGAGCGGCGCCGCATCATCTACGTAGTCTCTGACGGCAAAGAATACGGCAGCAAGGCCACCTTCAAGGAAGTGAAGCAATATCTGCAAACCAACAAGATCACCGTCTATGCCACCCTGGTGGGCGATTCGGCGCACTGGGGCGAGGGCTGGGTCGACCGCTTCCACCTGCCCTTCCAGATGTACGACAACATTCTTTATAAGTACACCGCGGCCACCGGCGGCGATGTGGAATCCGAAGGCCACGTAAACGGCATTGAGAAGAGCTACGCGGCCATCGCTGCCGAGGCGCGCAACCAGTACACGCTGGGTTACCTGAGCCACGAATCGATTTACGACGGCAAGTACCGTTCCATCGACGTGCGCGTAGACCGGCCCAACCTGGTGGTGACGGCCAAGCCGGGCTACTACCCATCCGCGCAGGACTACCGCTGATTTTGTGAGCGCGCGTGGTCAACGCCTCATGAACGCGTCATGAATGTCCCGGGCGCCTCAGCCGGACTCGGACTCTTGTCCGCAGCCAGTTGGGGCGGTTCCGATTTTATCGGCGGGCTGGGCTCACGCCGCGCTTCTCCGCTGCTGATTACCGCATCCGGACAGGCTGTTTCGCTCCTGCTTCTGGCCGCAATCTGCTTCGCCATCCACGTTCCTTTGCCGGGGACTCATGCGCTGCTGCTGACGGCCGTGGCCGGCTTCGAGGCCGCCCTGGCTTTGGCCCTCTTTTATCGCGCTCTCGCGACGGGCGTCATGGGGCTGACCGCCGCGCTCACCGGCCTCATGACAGCCCTCGTGCCGGTAGCGTTTTCGATCCTCCATTACGGCCTCCCCGCTCCGGTCACGATGGCGGGACTGGCCGCCGGTTGCATGGCCATCTGGCTCATCACGCATCAGCATGCGCAAGGAGGCAAGGCTGTTCCGGCATCTACGCTGCTGCTGGGCACGCTGGCCGGTTTTGGCTTTGGCACCCAGCTCATCCTGTTCAAGCTGGCCGAGCCGCCCAGTGGTCCGGACGGCACCACCGGCCTGGCTGGAGTCGGCATTCTGACCATCATGACGGTGGCGCGCACCGCCGGCGTGGCTGCGCTGCTGATAATTCTGGTTGCCACCCGCAGCCGGCCAACGGGCCAGGGCTTCTGGTTCCCCGGCATCGTGGCCGGGTTGATGGACACGGCCGGCAACCTTTTCTACCTGGCCGCCGCGCGCTTCGGCCGGCTGGATACAGCCGCCGTGATCTGTTCGCTCTACCCGGCCGGAACCATCCTGCTGTCTGCACTGGTGCTGCGCGAGCGCCCCACCCGCCGTCAGATGGCCGGAATGGCTTTGGCGCTCGGAGCTGTGGCGCTGCTCAGCCTGTGAGCCCTGCCCAGATCCGGCGTCAATTGGCCACCTTAAAAGAACGCTGTAAATCGCAATCCGGACCCGCCTGCTGGGCAACCAAACGGGCTGAAGGCACGGAGTACAACAGGCTTACAGGCCCCCGCATCACAGCCGTAATGAGCCGGACCTTGTTGCCCGGCAAGCCGTACCCTCTCGGTGCTACACCCAGCCGACTCGGAACGAACTTCGCCCTGTATTCCGAACTCGCCACCCGCGTTGACGTCTGCCTTTTCGACGCCGATGGAAACCAGGCCGATTGTGTCACCTTGCGCGAGCACACGGCTTTTGTGTGGCACGGATTTGTCCGCGACATCCGGCCCGGCCAGCTCTACGGCTATCGCGTCGACGGACCATGGGAACCGCACCGCGGCGAACGCTTCAACTTCCACAAGCTACTCGTGGATCCCTACGCCAAGGCCATCTCCGGCCGGGTGGACTGGAAGCAGCCCATCTTCGGCTATGACGTGAAATCCAGCGACACGCCGAAGATCGATACACAGGACAGCGCCGCCGGCGTGCCGAAATCCGTGGTCGTGGACGGAAAATTCGACTGGGACGACGATTGCCCGCTCGACACGCCGCTGGCCGATTCCGTCATCTACGAAGTGCACGTGAAGGGATTCAGCAAGCTCAACCCGGACGTACCCGAGGAACTGCGCGGCACCTATGCCGGCCTGGCTCATGAGGCCAGCATCGACTACTTCAAGCAGCTCGGCATCACCGCCGTCGAGCTGCTGCCCATCCATCACTTCATCGACGAGGGTCTCCTGCTCGATCGCGGGCTGCGCGATTATTGGGGCTACAACACCCTCGGCTTTTTCGCCCCCATGTCGCGCTACAGCTCGTCGGGCGACCAGGGAGGGCAGGTGCGCGAATTCAAGCAGATGGTCAAAGACCTGCACGCAGCGGGCATCGAGGTGATTCTCGACGTGGTTTACAACCACACCTGCGAAGGCAATCACCTGGGACCGATGCTGTGTTGGAAGGGCGTCTGCAACACCACGTACTACCGCCTCATCGCCGACAATCAGCAGTTCTACATGGACTATACCGGCACCGGTAACACGCTCAACGTGCGCCATCCGCAGGTGCTCAAGATGATCATGGACTCGCTGCGCTACTGGCGCACTGAAATGCACGTGGACGGCTTCCGCTTCGACCTGGCCGCGGCGCTGGCCCGCGAGCTGCACGACGTGAGCAAGCTGTCGTCGTTCTTCGACACCATTCACCAGGATCCCACTCTCGCTGACGTCAAGCTGATTGCCGAACCCTGGGACGTGGGCGACGGCGGCTACCAGGTGGGGCAGTTCCCGGTTCTGTGGGCGGAGTGGAACGGCAGATATCGCGACACGGTACGCCGCTACTGGAAGGGCGATGCCGGCATGTTGAGCGATTTCGCTTACCGGCTCACCGGCTCCAGCGACCTTTATCAGTACGACGGCCGCAAGCCCTACGCGAGCATCAATTTTGTCACCGCCCACGACGGGTTCACGCTCAACGACCTGGTCAGCTACAACCAGAAACACAACGAGGCCAATAAAGAAGGCAATCGCGACGGCAGCGACTGCAACGACTCGTGGAACATGGGGGCTGAGGGGCCGACAAAGAACAAATGCTTCCGCGCCCTGCGCGAGCGGCAAATGCGGAACTTTCTGGCCACGCTCATGCTGTCGCAGGGCGTACCCATGCTCAGCGGCGGCGACGAAGTGGCGCGCACCCAGCAGGGCAACAACAATGCTTATTGCCAGGACAATGAGATCTCGTGGTTTGACTGGCAGCGCTGCCCGGAGCAGGAGCGATTGCTCCATTTTACTCGGCGCATTATTCAGCTCCGGCTGGCGCACCCCAACCTGCGGCGGCGAAAATTCTTCCAGGATCGCGTCATCCGCGTTCCGGGCGGCGGCAAACAGGAAAAAGTGGTCAAGGACGTCGCCTGGTTCAGCCCCGACGGGAACGAGGTTCCCGACGAAGAGTGGGGTGCGGGCTGGGTTCGCGCCATCGCTCTGCTGCTCAATGGTCAGACCCTGCAGATCACCAACGAAAACGGCCAGTGGGTGATCGACCACAGCTTTCTCCTGCTGGTGAACGCGGCGCATCAGGGAGTGGAATTCGCGCTGCCCCCATCACCCACCGGCAATCCCTGGGTGCAGGTCGTGGATACCGAGAATATCGCCGATCCGTTTGCCTGCGCGGTGACGACGGAAAATGTCATCGTGGGAGGCCGCGCGCTCAAGCTGTTCAACGACGCGTTGCAAGTGTAACTTGGCGTATCCTCGATGCATCGGTTTCTTTCCTTCACGGGCGCCGGGCCAGGGAGGTTTACTATGCTCACCATTCCGGGCGCACTGCTTTACAGCGATTGGGCGCTGCTGTTCTTGCGCATCGTGGTGGCGCTGGTCTTCGCAACCAGCGGCTTCAAACATCTGCAATCGCCCCAGCAACGCGCGCAAAGCCTGGGCTTCAGCGTGCCTTTCACCGTCTTTCTGGGTGCGGCTGAGCTGGCCGGCGCCATCGCGCTGGCGCTTGGCTTCCTTACCCAGTGGGCCGCGGTGGGGCTCGTCCTCATCATGCTCGGGGCAATTTATTTGAAAGCTGCGATGTGGAAGACCGGCTTCTGGGGCGAGAAATCGATGGGCTGGCATTACGATCTGCTGTTCGTGGCCATGAACCTGGTCATCCTGACCACCGGCGGCGGGCGGATTGCGCTGACGCCGCGATAGCGCTTGACTATTGCGGAATGAATTCGGGCGCCAGATTGATCCTGGCAGACGGTTTGCTTGCCGTGACAAGAACAAATATCTTGTGTTTTCTAAAGTGTAAGTTTGAATTTCACATGCGCTCCTTATTCCACGTCAGATTGCGCCGTTCCTGCTTTCGGCCCTGCGCCGCTTTCCAGCGGTAGTCATCACCGGCCACGACGGGCGGGAAAGAAAGACCACCTTGCTGCGAAGCGCTGCCCCGCACGCGCGCTGCGTGCTCCAGGAAATCAATGGCCCAAAGGCGTAACTGGTGGGGACAATCTACATCTTGAATCTGGGAAATTTTCAAGCGAAACTTTAAAATTCCCAGGTACGAAGTGGGCTGAGCAACTACCCTTTGCCGATCACCTGGGCCAAGGTGGCGCCGATCTCCGCCGGCGACATCACCACTTGAATGCCCGCGGCCTTCATGGCCTTCATCTTGTCGGCGGCTGTTCCCTGCCCGCCGGAGATGATGGCGCCGGCGTGGCCCATGCGCCGTCCCGGAGGCGCGGTCTGGCCGGCAATAAAACCCACCACCGGCTTCTTTACGTTCTTTTTCACGAACTCCGCCGCAGCTTCCTCTGCCGAGCCGCCAATCTCGCCGATCATGATAATGGCCTCGGTATCGGGATCGTCGTTCAAGAGGCGCAGCGCGTCGATGTGCGTAGTACCGATGATGGGGTCGCCGCCGATGCCGATGGCCGTCGACTGGCCGATGCCGCGCTGCGTCAACTGATGCACGGCCTCGTAGGTCAGCGTGCCCGAGCGCGAAACAATGCCTACCGAGCCTTCCTTGTGAATGCGCCCCGGCATGATGCCGATCTTGGCCTTGCCCGGCGAGATCACGCCGGGGCAGTTGGGGCCGATGAGCCGCGATTTGGAGTTCTTGAGCTTGGCCCACACCTTCACCATGTCCAGCGTGGGAATGCCCTCGGTGATGCAGACGATGAGCGGAATGCCCGCGTCCTCGGCTTCGAGAATGGCGTCGGCGGCAAACGGCGGGGGCACGAAGATCATGGTGGCGTTGGCGCCGGTCTCTTTCACCGCGTCGGCCACGGTGTTGAAAACCGGCCATCCCTCGTGCGTGGTCCCACCCTTGCCGGGCGTAACCCCGCCAACTACCTTGGTGCCGTACTCGGCGCAGCCCAGGGCGTGAAAAGTGCCTTCCCTGCCTGTGATGCCCTGCACGATGAGGCGCGTGTTGTTGTCAACCAAAACAGCCATGATCTCTCCGAGGACCGTGCATCGTGACTCGTGGTTCGTGAAGCGTGAATACTTAAGCGTTGGCGGCTGCTTTCACAACGAGTTCCGCCGCCTCTTTCATCGTCGCCCCAACCTGGAAATTCAACCCCGACTCCTTTAAAATCTCCCGTCCCTCTTCCACATTCGTGCCTTCGAGCCGCAACACGATCGGCACTTTCACGTTCAGCTTGCGCGCCGCGGCCACCACGCCGGTAGCCAGCCGGTCCACGCGCAGGATGCCGCCAAAAATGTTAATGAAGATCGCCTTCACGTTGGCGTCCGAAAGCAGAATTTCGAAAGCGTGCTCGATCTGCTCCTGGGTCGCGCCCCCGCCCACATCGAGAAAGTTCGCGGGGCTGCCGCCGGCATACTGAATAATGTCCATCGTCGCCATGGCCAGGCCCGCGCCATTCACCATGCAGGCGATCGAGCCATCAAGCTTGATGTAGTTGAGCGCGTACTTGCTCGCCTCCACCTCCAGTGGATCCTCTTCGGCCACGTCGCGCAGCGCCTTGATCTCGGCATGGCGGAACAGCGCGTTGTCGTCGAAGTTGATCTTGGCGTCGAGCGCGAACAGCTTGTCGTCTTTGGTAGTGATGAACGGGTTGATCTCCACCAGCGAGGCGTCGGTCTCGATGAACGCCTTGTACAGGCTCTGGAAAAAGCTTACAGCCTGGTTGATCTGCGTGGGCTTGAGTCCGAGCGCGAAGGCCAGCTTGCGTGCCTGCCACGCTCCGAATCCGACTGCCGGATCGATAGCTTCCTTGAAAATAGCCTGCGGCGTTTTAGCGGCAACTTCCTCGATCTCCATGCCGCCCGCCTGCGACGCCATAAAGACCAGCTTGCCCACTGCGCGGTCGAGCACAATGCCCAGATAGAGCTCGCGATCGATGGCCGCGGTTTCTTCGATCAGCAGCCGCTGCACCTTCTGCCCCTGCGGGCCGGTCTGGTGCGTCACCAGTTGCATGCCGAGAATGTTTTTGACGTGCGCCTCAGCCTCTTCGCGCGTCTTCGCCACTTTCACGCCGCCGCCCTTGCCGCGGCCTCCAGCGTGAATCTGCGCCTTCACCACTACGCTCCTGGCGCCTTCGGCAAACAATTTGCGCGCTACCGCCGACGCTTCTTCGGGCGTGTTGGCAACTTCGCCGCGGGGCACGGGCACGCCGTATTTCGCGAGGATTTCCTTGGCCTGATATTCGTGGATTTTCATGTTGGAAGGTACCGCCCACTAGGCTGCCGCTTAAGGAATTTCGGGGCACGACGCTAAAGAAAGGCTCCGGCAGCGAACATTTAAATACTATCTTGGCAGCCGAAGGAGCGGCAAACGCGCACGCCCTGCTACCCGCCGTTACCATGGAATGGTATGGGCTTGTTGAAGGAATTGCTGAAACCTCTTGCGGAAGATGGCGCGGCCCTGACGCGCGAGCAGGCGTCCGCTGTGCTCGATGAGATACTGAGCGGCAACGTGCCGGAAGTTGAGATCGCGGCTCTGGTAACGGTTTTGGCTACGCGCGGCGAGCAGGCGCCGGAGCTGGCCGGTTTCGTGGACGTGATGCGCGCGCGTTTGACGCCCGTGCAGCTATCGGCAGCGGAGCGCGATGAGCTGGTAGACGTGGTGGGCACCGGCGGCGGAGGGCCGCCGACGTTCAACATTTCTTCGGGCGCGGCATTAGTGGCCGCCGCGGCCGGCGCCAAAGTAGCCAAGCACGGCAATCGTGCCATGACCTCGCGCTGCGGCTCAGCGGATGTATTGGAAGCGCTGGGCGTGCCCATCAACCTCGGCCCCGAGCGCGCGGTCGAATGCCTGCGCGAGACCGGCTTCATGTTTCTCTTCGCGCCTCTGTATCATCCGGCCATGAAAGCCATGGCTCCGCTGCGGCGCGCGCTGGGTTTCCGAACCATCTTCAATTTATGCGGGCCGCTCACCAACCCGGCCGGCGCGCGTTCGCAGGTGATCGGCGTTCTCGCTCCCAGCAAGGTGCTGCTGGTGGGACGCACCCTGGCCAGCCTGGGCGCACGGCGCGCCTTCGTAGTGCACGGCACCGATGGAATGGATGAGCTGACCACCACCGGCGAGAGCGTGGTGGCGCGCATCGAGGAGCGTGTCGACGAACGCGAACAGCGCGAGGACCGCTCCGGCCGGGACGGCCACGCCAAGCCCGCCGAATCCACGCTCAAGGCCGCGCGCATCACGCCGGAGATGGCGGGCTTGCCGCGCGCCACGCTCGATGAGTTCACGGGCGGCGACATCCAGAGCAACGTGGCCATTCTCACCGACGTGCTCACCGGCATTATGGGCCCACGCCGCGACATTGTGCTGCTGAACGCTGCCGCGGCGCTGGTGGCCGTGGGCATGGCCGGCGACCTGAAAGAAGGCGTGGCCATGGGCGCCGAGGCCGTCGACTCCGGCCAGGCTGCGGCCACGCTCGCCAAGCTGCGCCAGTTCGGGGCCAGGTACGGGCCGCAGTAGTGTGGCCGTTGAGCCCAAACAAACTAATTCGAACAGCAAGCGTCTACTCCGTCTTTCCCATTCAAGAAGAACCGCGCTCGGAATCGCAGTAGCCCCGGGCTTCCGGCGAGACGGCGCGAGTGTATCTACGAGAGCAACGAGACAGCAAGCGCCAGGACGACCCACCCGGCGGGAGCGAATTCCTGGAGCATTGCGGCCGAAACAGCCGGCGGCGCTGCAGCGAGCCGCGCACGGCCAGCAGCGCAGCCGGAGCTATCTCCACTGCCGCATAGCCGAAGACGCCCGCGGCCAGTGCGAAGCCGGGAAGAATGCGCTTCCACGGAGACAGAATCGCGCGGGCGCGACGGCTTCGTCGCGCGCACCCCGCAGGTCAAGTAGCGGCTATTTCTGCTTGCTCTGCCCCTGCGGCTGCTGCTGGTTCTGCTGCCCATTCTGGTTAATAGCCTGGCCGTTGTAGATGATGGTCGAGGTTGAGCCGAAGCGCTTGTAGTCGGTGTACTTCACCACGTCGCGGATGTGCACGTCCTGATCCATGTAGCCGTAGCCGCCGGTGAAGTGCAGAACGCCCTCGCCCTTGGTGTAGACCGGGAACCAATAGTGGCCGTCGATCTGCTGCCGCCAGGTCATAAACGGCGGATGCAGATCCTCCTGGCCCTTCTTGGTGTCGTCGGGAACCATGTGCCCGTCGGTGACCACGATTTGCAAGTCCTTGGCGTCAACCCAGATGCGCCCGTCGAGATACCGCTCGTGTTTTTCAATCCTCGTGGGGGTCACGTCGAAGACGTAGCACTCCAGCTCGTCCACTTTCTGCCGGCCCACATAATGAATGTTGTACTTGGGCACGTCCTCGGTGGTGAGCACAAACGGATAGCCGTGCTCGATGTCCTGCAAGTCGGAAGGCGACATCATCACCCGGGTGAGGGTGCTGGGCGGCGCGTCGACCACCTTCTCCATGCGCGCCCCGGTGGGATCGAAGATCACGTCGTCAACCTCGTACCACTCGCCGTCCACCTTATTCGTATCGTCGTCGATGGTGTCCACGCGCGCGATGCGCCGGTAAGTATAGTGGTTCAGCGCTTCCCGAAACTCGGTTTCCTTGGCGGAGAACTCCTTTATGATCTGATCGGGTGGAACAGAGGGTGGAGTCAGGTCCATGTGCCCGAAGCCGGAATCGAGTGGCATGGGCGTAAAGCTATCCTGCTGCGCCGGCAGCGCAACGGCGCATCCCATGGCCAAAACCAGGATCATCCACCAACGGTTGCGCATTGCGATTGCCTCCTGTACGGCTCCCGGTGGAGACCAGGGGGAACCGGAAGCCGGTTTTGCGAACGCCATCTGCAACTTTAGACGCATTGCCGCACCTTCGGGGAGAGGAAAGAGTCATAAGTGCGGAGAATCGCGTTCGCAGGGTCTCTGCCTTCCCGGTCCCGGAGACCGTGTTGCGGAATCCTCGAGCAGGGCCATGAGTCCGGATAGCCCAGAATAGAGGGAACTCTCCGCCTTGAAGGGGAAGGAGATAAGCGCCTCCATGCCCGATACCTTTCATGCTCCGGCGCTGATCCTGATCGCGCTCCTGCTCCCCGCATTTGGATATATATACCACCGCTTCCGCGACACGCGCACGCTGCTCTGGCTGCTGGGCTTCCTGTTTTCGCTCGCCGCTATGCTTCTGCTTTACCCCGGTGGCTCCGATGCTCGATTCCCCTGGATGGCCGCGGCCGGGCAGACCGCATTCCTGGTCGGAACGGCCATGTTCCTGGCCTCGCTCTCCCCGCTCGGATTTCGACTCGGACGGGTGCACGTCCTCTATGTTGTCCCCTACACCGTCCCCCTGGTCATCTATTCGATGCTGCTGTATGGCGTGTATGGCGGTCAGCCGCCGCACATCGTGCTTGTGGCCCTGTTTCCAGCGCTAGGGGCCATCAGTCTGGCGGTGTGCTTTCTATGGGGCGCCGTTCCATACTCCATGCCTCCCTGGCTGGGCATTGCAGGCTGCATTTTGGTGGGCGACGCGGCTTATTGGGTTTTCTTTACTTTCGGAGCTTCCCAGGCCCTGCTCTTTGTTGAGGGCGCCAACCTGCTGATGGCCGCGCTGCTGGTGGTCTTCGTCTTCCGGCGTCCATCGCCCGGCGTGGCGCTTAGCTTTCTGGGATTTGCGGCGTGGTCGCTGACCGCCATCCGCATCTTCCCCGCCATCGCGCTGCAGCCAAAAGCCGATTTCCATCTGCTTCAGGTCGTCATCCTTGGCAAAGTGGTGGCGGCCACCGGTATGATCTTGCTGGCGCTCGAGGACGAGGTGGCCGCCAACCGGGCGGCAGGCGTGCGCGAGCGCCGGGCGCGGCTGGAGCTCGAAGCGTATACGCGATTGATGCTGTCGCGGCGCCGGGTGCAGGATTTCGATCAGCAGGCGCCCGATATCTGCGAGGCCGTGGCCACGCACAGCCGCTTCCGGCTGGCGGCGTTGCTGTTGCATAGCGGCGGCCGCTACCAGCTGGCCGGCTCCGCGGGGCTTGACGCCGCAACCGCCAAGGCTCTCGACGATCTGGCCGCGCGTCTGCCCGCCACAGGCTTTCTCGCCGCCGGCTCGGCTCCTCCGGCTGTGGAGGACAGCCAGACCGTGCTGCTCGACCTGGAGCCATGGCTCTGTCCCGGCGACGACCTGAAGCGCCTGGGCTTGACCCGCGTGCTCGCCGTGCCCATGCTCAATCGCTCGGTCACCGAAGGCGCCCTGCTTCTGGCCGGCATGCGCCCCGACGCGCAAAGAACTCTCCCCGGCACCTGCGGCGATGCGCTCCGGCCCGAAGACTTGCTGCCCATCGAGATGCTCACTGTCCGTCTGCAGGCCACGCGCAGCCAGACCATGATGTTCGAGAAGCTGATAGATTCTGAAAAATTTGGCCATCTTGGCCAACTGGCCGCCAGCGTCACGCAGCAGCTCAACAACCCGTTGACCGTGATCCTGGGTTATGCGTCGCTGCTCGAAGGAACTGCGGCGCTCGAAACGCAGGACCGCAGGGCAGTGGAGTCTATCCTCACCGAGGCGCGTCATATGCGCGGCACGCTCGAAAGTCTGGGCCGCATTGCGCGCCCGCAGAGTGACGTGATGACCGCCGTCTCAGTTGTTGAATTGCTGTCTGACCTGGGGCAGCTGCATCGTCCGGAGTTTCTTGAGCGCTCCATCGAGTTCCGCCTGAGCCTAGCGTCCAACCTGCCCCGCGTCCTGTGCAGCGCGCAGCAGTTGCGCCAGGCTGTCCGCCATTGCCTGCAATTTGCCATGGACGCGACGGCCAGCTCCGCCGCGGCCGACGATGAGCCGCGTATCATCCGCCTGGAAGCAGCCACTGAGGGTAATCTGGTGCAGATTCTGATTGCTCACTCGGGGCCAGGATTCGCGGACCCGGAGCGGGCTTTCGATCCCTTCATGCCACCGCGGGCCGGCGGCGAGTCTACCGGGCTCGGCCTGAGCCTCTGCGCAACAATCCTGCGCGACAACGACGGCCGCGCCTCGGCCGTCAACCTGGAGCCCCAGGGCGCAGCCATCATTCTGGAGCTGAAGGCGGCGTAAACCCGCTCTAGCGGTGCTGACCGCAACCGCGCCAAGAGCATTTCCGCGGCTTCTCCCGCCAATCCGTAAAATAAGAAATGGATGGCTTTCACCGAACAATACGACGTAGCCGTAGTAGGCGCGGGCCACGCGGGATGCGAGGCCGCCATGGCCGCGGCCCGCATGGGCCTGAAAACCGCGCTCATCACCATGAATCTTGACCTGATTGCGCAGATGAGCTGTAACCCCGCCATCGGCGGCGTGGCCAAGGGCCACCTGGTGCGCGAAGTGGACGCCCTGGGCGGCATCATGGGCGAAGTTGCCGACGCCGTTGGCATCCAGTTCCGCCTGCTTAACTCTTCGCGCGGCCCCGCGGTGTGGAGTCCGCGCGCCCAGTGCGATAAGCAGCTCTACCGCGTGAAGATGCGCGAAGTACTAGAGTCACAGCCGGGACTGCATATCCGCCAGGCGGAGGTCGTCGACCTGGTCATCGAAGAACAGGAATCAGGGATCGGAGATCAGGAAACGGACCTTGGTGCCCCAGATCCCGATTCTGGGACCTGGGAAGCCGCGACTCTCGACGGGACCCCCGAGCTCCCGCGCCCCACGCGCCCGCACGGACGCGTCCTCGGCCTCAAGCTTCGCGATGGCCGCCGCCTCATAGCCGGCGCCACCATCATCACCACCGGAACCTTCCTGAACGGACTGATCCACTGCGGCGAAGAACGCTATCCCGCCGGGCGCAGCGGCGAGCCGGCCAGCGTGCTGCTGGGTGAAGCCCTTCGCGCTCTTGGGCTTCGCACTTGCAGGCTCAAAACCGGAACGCCGCCGCGTCTCGATGGCCGCACCATCCGCTGGAACGCATTCGAAGAACAGCCCGGCGACGCCGATCCCACGCCTTTCAGCTTCCGCACCAAAAAAATTGTGCAGCCGCAAGTGAGCTGCCACATCGCCTTCACTACGCCTGAGACGCTACGCCTCATCCGCGAAAACGTGCATCGCTCGGCCATGTACTCAGGGCGCATCGAAGGCATCGGCCCTCGCTACTGCCCATCGATCGAAGACAAGATCGTCAAGTTCCCTGACAAGACCCAGCACCAGTTTTTCCTCGAGCCCGAGGGCCTGAACACGCACGAAGTCTACGTGAACGGCATGTCCACCTCGCTGCCCATGGAGGTGCAGTGGCAGATCGTGCACTCCATTCCCGGCCTCGACCACGCGGAGATGCTGCGTCCTGGCTACGCCATCGAATACGACAGCGTGGATGCCACTGAGCTCGATCGCACCCTGCGTGTGAAATCAATGGAGGGTCTCTATCTGGCCGGGCAGATCAACGGCACCAGCGGGTACGAGGAGGCTGCGTGCCAGGGCATCATGGCGGGCATTAACGCGGCGCTGTGGCTCAAGGGCCAGCCGCACTTCACCATGGATCGCAGCCAGGGTTACACCGGCATTCTCATCGACGATCTGATCTCCAAAGGCACCAACGAGCCCTATCGCATGTTCACCTCGCGCGCCGAATTCCGCCTTCACCTGCGCATCGACAACGCCGACCGCCGCCTCACGCCGGAGGGCCGCCGCCTGGGATTGATCAACGATGAAGCGTGGGCAGAGTATGAGCGCAAGCAGGCGCGCATGGCCGCGCTGGAACGGCTGCTCGTCTCCGGCAAGGTCGATGCCGAGCGGCTGGAGCGCGCCGGCTTTAGCGGGCTCACCGCAACTGCGGGCCTCACGTGGGCGCAACTGCTCAAGCGGCCCGAAGTCACCATCGAGCCGCTGCTCGTCGCGCTCAGCGGTCAGCTCCGCAACGATCCGCCGCTAGCCCAATTCGCCACCGAGCCTGCCCACTCCACTCTCGAGTCACTCGACGCTTGTCATCCTGAGAGAAGCGAAGGATCTGCGGGTGCTTTTTCCGGCGGCGGGACGGCGGATCCAACTGGCCTCTCCATCGAGCGCGCCGTCATACGCAACGAAGCCCGCGCCGTCGAAACGGAGATCAAATTTGCCGGTTATCTCGAGCAACAGAAGAAGTCGATTGAAAAACTGAAGGCCGCCGAATCCGTCTCCATTCCCGAGTGGCTCGAATACCGCATCATCAGCGGCCTCTCGCGCGAGATGCAGGAGAAGCTGGAGCGTGTACGCCCCGGCACCATTGGCCAGGCCAGCCGCATTCCCGGCGTCACTCCCGCCGCGCTCAGCCTGGTGCATGTTTCGATTAAAGTGCAGGGCGCGAAGCGCGCGATTGCGGGCTGAGACTCACAACTGAAGGCGGCACACGCGCCCCACAATTTGTCATCCTAAAGCCTGTTATTAACCTTGTGGTAAGTCGCGCAGAATCAACAGTTTACAGAGATTAGGCTGAATTCTATTTTGTTCACAAGTGCTTTTGAATCAGTAGATTGCAAAAAAGTTAATAACAGGCTCTAAGCGGTCGGAGAGAGCCGAAAGTCTCCCCGAGCTTGTCGAAAGGGATCTGCGCTTCCTTTCGTGCTTTTACGTTCGATAGCTCATTGCGAGTTTTTATCGCTGCGCGACAAGAACGGGATGTGAAAGGGCTCTTCGGCCGTGGAGGATTTCTTCTGTTTTCCCTGCATCTCCTGGCGTAACGTGGTGCGCTGGGAGTTGATGCACATCCAGCCGCCGTGGGTGCGCTCGAAGACGTGTGTGAACACGCCCTTTTCCTCCACCGGTTTTCCGTTCAAATTATGGCGCAGCATATAGGTGCCGTTGGCTACGGCGATATCGCCCAGCATGCGCACCGTGATTACCTTCTGCGAGAGCCACAGGCTCTTGTCTTCGGTGGTAATGACCTGCACCACCTGCTGGTTGCGCGTGGTGATGTCGCCATTGGCAGCCACATCCATAAACAGCGGCGAAAGCACATTCTCCAGCCCGTACTGGTCATGCTGGTTCACGGCCGTTGACCAGGCGTCCTCGATCTTCTGGAACTGCTGGACCTCGGGGCTGGCGGTTGTAGTCACGGCCGGCTGCTGCGTAGCTGTGGATGCGGTGGGGTCGGGGGCCGAACTCTGGGCTGCGGCAGACCAGGAAACAAGCACAACAGAGAGGCAGACAAGAAAGCGGTTCATAGGCGAAAGGGTGCTCCCACATGAACGGGTAAGCGCTAGCACGATCATATCCCTTTGGACTATGGGAAAGCGACGGAGGAAAGCGCAAGGCTGAGGGACCAAGGAAAAGGAAACAGGGAATGAGAGAACAAGAATTATCGCAATTTGCGAGGACTAAACTGACCCCTGATCCCTGATCACTGAAACCTGCTGTTTCACGACAGGTTCTGCAGTTTGTCCGGCTGATGAACCGTGATCACGGATTCCTCGATAGAGATCCAGCCGTCCTTGCGGAATTGGCCCAGCGTGCGGGTAACGGTTTCGCGGGTGGTGCAGGTCATGGAGGCCATCTCTTCATGAGTCAAGAGCAGCGGGAAGCGGAACTCGCCCTTGTCCGTGTGCTCGCCGATCTGGTGAGAGAGCTCGAGCAGCAACCGCGCCAAGCGCGTGGCCACCGTCTCAGACAGCGCGATGCGGCAGGCGTCCTGCAGCGCGAAGCGGTACTCCTGGCAGATGCACTGCACGGCGCGCATCTGCGCCTCCTTGTGGCTGCGCAGGAAATTGAGAAAGCGCTCGCGTTCCACGGGCCGCAACTGGGCGCTGGTAAGCGATTCGGCTGAAACCTCGTAGACGCCGTGGGAGAGAACGGCGTAAAGGCCGAGCATGGAGCCGGGACCGGCTACACGCACAATCATCTGCTTGTCGTCCGCGCGGCCGGCGGTCAGCTTCAGATAACCGGCACAGATCAGATAAAGGCAGCGAGCCTCGTCTCCCTGACTAAAAAGAGAAGCTTCAGCCGGCAGCGCAATGGTGCTGGTGGCCAGCTCCAGATCGGCCAGCACGGCGCTGCCCAGCGAGCAGAACCAGCCCGGCCGGCGGTTGGAACAGGCTGCGCACCCAACCGGGGCAGGCCGCGGCACCTGTGGGGACCGCGTATGCGCTTCCGCCAAAATCTCTACATTCGTCATCGTCTTGCCCGTTTCGATGCCGATTGAGCCTCTGCCCACTTGCCCAACCCGCCCCGTCCACAAGGCCCTCGAACTGGGGGGTAGTTGCTTCCCGGAAGAAGGCTTTTGCTTAGCCCAAGTCTGCCCGAGCCTGTATCCCTTTGAATGTGATGGGGCTCACGTTCCAATGCCGACGCCATCACATGTGACCGCGCGCACAAAACGCTTACCAGAGATCGACCGTAACTTGTTCACCCAGAGGAAATTCGGTCCAGAATCGTGCGCCTGAAAATGTGTGATGAACATCACCGCTCGTCTGCGTGGCCTCGAACTACTCTCTCCAATAAGTAGTGATGTTCCGCACAAATCCAGTCCCACTGCAGTTGAGCACTCCCAGGGAACACGATGCGTGAGCGGAGAACGTCAAAGGTGGATTTATTCATGCGTAAGAACAGGCCTGTAACGCGACTGCCCTTCGGTGCGGCTCCGGGATTCCGGCCGGGACTGCGAGCTTTCTGGATATTGATGCTGTGCGCCGCCACATTTTGCGCCATGGCGCTGGCTGCGCCGCCGGCGGGTCAGAAGCAGGCGGCAACCGTGCCCGCCACTGTGGCTCCGGCTCTGCCTTCCGGCTACGTTGGCTCCGAGACTTGCGCCACCTGCCACGAAGAGGTGAGCAAGGGGTTCGAAAACAATCTGCATACCAAGATGGCCCTGATGCACGGCAGCGCCGGCATCACCTGCGAGAACTGCCACGGGCCGGGCCAGGCCCACGTGGAGGGCGGCGGCGATGTGACCAAGATCTTCGATCCCGCCAAGGCGACACCCGCGCAGGTCAACGCCAAGTGCCTCGGCTGCCACGCCGGGACACATCCCAACTTCGATCGCTCGCCGCACGCCAAGGCAGGGTTGAGCTGCATCAGTTGCCACAGCATTCACGGCGCGGAAGTGCAGAAACCGCTGCCGGCATCCATGAACATGCTGGGCGCCATGAGCAATGCGCGCAGCGCCGCGGACAAAGAGATGCTGCTCAAGGCTCCGCAGCCGCAACTCTGCTTCCAATGCCACGGCGACGTGAAGCCGCAGTTCGGCATGCCCTTCCATCACAAGGTGAACGAGGGCCTGGTCACGTGCAATGACTGCCACGATGTGCACGGCGCGTTCCTGCCCAACAACCTGAAATCGACCGCCGATCAGAACATGATCTGCACCAAGTGCCACACAGAAGTGCGCGGGCCGTTTGTGTTCGAGCACGCACCGGTGAAGGCGGAGGGGTGCCTGTCATGCCACTCGCCGCATGGTTCGCAGAATCCACGGATGCTGAATATGCCGAACATCAATGTGTTGTGCCTCCAGTGCCACAGCCAGCAAGCTGCGGATGCGGTGCACGGGATGAGCAGCCCATCGTCGGATAGCGTGCCGTGCACAAGCTGCCACACGTACATTCACGGCTCCAACATGAATGCGGCGTTCCTGAGGTAGGGTCATGGATCGGTGGAGCACCAATCCGTTTGGCGCTGCCCGATCCCGCACCGGCCTCGTGCCAGGGTTCAAAGTTTCGCTGTAAGCGACGTTTTTTTCGAGTGAGGCTTTATATGAAGAACATAAGCTGCTTTGTTCGGCTCGCCAATCAACTGCCCGGTTCCGCGAAGCTCGCGGCGGGCTTTGGGGCCGTTCTTTTATTCGCGATGACAGGCATGGCTGCCGCTCAGGACGTCGCGCCGGCTGCGGCTCCGGAGGCGCAAATGTCGGTGCCGGCCGGGTACGCGGTGCATTCGAGCGTGGACGTCGGCGGGCGCATGGCCGGCCTCTCCGGCAGCGGGTCCATGTACGACACGCTGGTCAACCTGCAATCCGGTCCACGCGTGCTGGGCCAAACATTTGAAATGCACGCTCTGCCCGGCAATCAACACACCTGGGTCGACGACTTGCGCGCCTTCAGCAGCGGCTACGGCGGCGAGCCCTATAACTTTAGCAAGCTGGACTTCTCGAAGGGCAAGATCTACGAGTTCTCGGGCACGTTCCGGCGCGATCGCCAGTATTTCGACTACGATCTGCTAGCCAATCCGAATATCCCTAGCGGATACTCGATTCCGATTGGGCCCTCCACGGCGCCGACGGGTTCCTACGCCTGGCCGCAGGTGCTCGATTCGCCATTCATGTTTAACACGGTGCGCCGCATGACCGACACCAATCTCACCGTGCTCCCACTGTCGAAGGTGACGTTCCGCTTCGCGTATTCGCAGAATATTTTTGAAGGTCCGAGCCTGACCCCGAGCGGCAACTCCGTGGCCGGGCAGGAAGTTCTGCTCGAGGAATATCAGCGCAACAGCACCGACGACTTTACGGGCGCGATTGACTGGAAGCCGGTGCAGGGAACCAAGCTGAGCTTCGAAGAGCAGATCGACCACTACAAGGGAGACTCCTACTTCACCATGGATCCCAGCTACTACACCGTGCAGGAGTCCAACGGAACCAAGGTCGCGTTGCTGGATAGCTATCAGACATTTCTGCCCTATGGCTACAGCAGCTCCACCGGGGCATTTACCGCCAGCGGCTGCAACACCACCAGCATGATCAGTACCTCCACCATTCTTTATGCAAATCCCACTGGCGGCTTGCCAATCATCGATCCGGCGTGCAACGTCATCAGCAGCTATCTCCGCTCCCAGCCGACCCGCGAGATCTTCCCCACCGAGATCTTCCGGCTGCAAAGTACGAGCGTCAAGAATGTTTCGATGAACGGCGATGCCCGCTACACCAACGCCAACATGAATCTACCGAATTACTATGAGGTTTTCCAAGGGCTGGACGGCGCGGACCGGGAACTCGCCGAAACGGGTTTCGCCAATGCCAAGCGGCAGGTGATGGCCGCCGATTACGGCATCGTCTGGCAGATGGCCAAGACCGTCAGCCTCTCCGATCAGGTGAGCTTCTCGAATTTCCACCAGCCGGGAACCACCGAGTTCACCAGCGGGACCACCGTGACGGTCCCCACGACGGCGGGCGCGGAAACCATTAACAACACGAATCTGACCTCGACCGCGGCGGCAGGCGGCGCAGCGCCGCCCGATGGGCCCTCTGAAGGCAATGGCAAGATCGGCGCTGCATCGTTCGGCTACCTCGGCCAGCGCTCCCTGACCAATAACGCAACCGTGACCTGGGATGCGGCCGCGCGGGCCACATTTTCGCTTACCTATCGCTACCGCACCCGTGTCATCACCGAGGGCGAGAACATCAGCGCTGCGATCCCCACCGCCACTTGCCCCAGCGCGAACCTTCAGGCCTATTGCGGAACGGTCACCATCAACGAAAACGGCGGAATCTTCAATGCCGCCCTGCGTCCGGCGAGCAACTGGGATCTGAACGGAACCGTCGAGATGCTTTACGACGACAACGTCCTCACCCCGGTTGCTCCGCGGCAGACACAGCACTACCGGCTGCATACGCTCTACAGGCCAAAGCCATGGGCGACGATTTCAGGCGCGTTTAACGATCTGGAGCGGCACAACAACACCAATAACACCGGCACGGCGCTCCCTTCCTATGTCGGCCCGATCGATCATGAGGATCATAGCCGCTTTGTGAGTCTGGGAACGGACCTGTTCCCGAACGAGCACTACGGACTCGATCTCAATTACTCCTATAGCGACGTCTACACGGCAACCAACACCTGCTTCCAAGGCGCAGCTACCCTCATGCCCGGGGGCACCGTAGCGCCAGGCGTGGCAAGCTCGACCGGCGTGCTTTGCGCCGCCATCACAAGCACCCACGGAACTAGCCTGCTCTTCAGTGCGCGGGACTTCATGGATGCTCCGACGCAGTACGGATCGGCCGCCCTGGCGCTCTCCCCCGACAAGAAACTTCACTCCGATATCGGCTACCGCGTCAGTTCGGTTGACGGCAGCCGGTTCTTCCAGGATGCGCGCAACGTCAATGGGTCGATGGTGTCGACCTACCAGACTCCCTTTGTGGACGTTGCGTACAGCATGCACCCGAATCTGGTCTGGAAGGCGGAATACAACTACTTCGGTTACGGCGAAGGCGGGCCTTCCGGTGCGCAGTATTGCAACAATAATCCCTCTATTACGTCGGGCGCAGCCGGCAGCACCGTGCCAGTTGTGCCGTGCAGTTCTGTGCCGAATACCGCATTGACCGGACCGGTTTACGGGTACACAGCGCCGCGCAACTTCCACGCCAACAACGTGGCTTTGGGAATGCACTACGAATTTTGATTGAAGTTTCAAACAGGGGTGGACCCGGTCTCGGAGTTCTCTGGTCCACCCCCTTTTTTCAAGCCTCCGGAACGCCGAACACCGTGGTCCGGGCAAAGCTTCAGAACGGTTTCCCGGCGCGGGCGCGAAATCCGCCTGCGCAACGCGAAGCAGCAAGGAGCAAGACCATGAGCAGAACCACACGATTTGGAGCGGCATTGGCGGCGGCAATTCTGTTTGCCGGCGTCGTAGGATTTGCGCAATCCGGCGGGGAAGCGGTGTACAAGGCCAAGTGCCAGAGCTGCCACGGAGCGCAGGGCGTTCCCAATCCGGGCATCGCCAAGATGATGGGCGTCAAGCCGGTCACCGATCCGGCAGTGAAGGCGCACAGCGCGGCCGAGATGATTGCCATTACCGCCAACGGCAAGGCCAGGATGCCGGCCTTCAAATCCAAATTGACCGACGCCCAGATCAAGGATTCGGTAGAATACTTCCGCACCCTCATGAAATAACTTGTCACACGCAGAATTCAGAACCACCCGGCGTGGCAAGACGGAGTGGCTCCAACCAGGAGAAACTCCGATTGCGCCGGTGATAGAAAATGGCTCCTTTTTTCGCCATCTCAGTCGCGAAATCAGCGGCGCCATTGAATGGTCCGCTGACCGGGCCATGAAAAGTTAACCAGCCCGGCCGGGGCACGCAATGCGTGTTCGGGCCGGACCCAACTCAAGGAGTCTCAAGAATGACGAAGACGATCCGCAATTCCGCTGTCAAGTTCGCAATCGGGACGCTGGCCATTTCCCTCGCCGGCGCAATGAGCTTCGCCCAGTCCGGCGAAGCGACTTACACGGCCAAGTGCAAGGTGTGCCACGGCGCTACCGGCACCCCCAGCCCCGGCATGGCCAAGATGATGGGCATCAAGCCCGTCTCCGACCCGTCGATGCAGAAGCTCACCGTCGCTGAAATCGAAGCCACCGTGAAAAACGGCCATGGCAAGATGAAGCCCATCGCCGGCTTGAGCGATGCGCAGGTCAAGGCAGTCGCAGAGTACTTCAAGACCCTGAAGTAAACTTGGCAATCAGCATTCAAAGTTGAAACAGGCCCGCCCCTTCCCGGCGGGCCGGCGATTCCATCGGGGTGGGGGTCTCAAGTGCCCGCATTTGAAAAATTTCGCGAGAACTGGCTGAGGCCCGCTCTCTTCTTCGGTAACAATCCCATCAGCCTGGCCGGCGGCGCCATCACCACCGCCTCCGGCATCACCATGATCAGCTACTGGGTGGTGGAGATTGTCTTCAGGCGGGTGAGCGACAACCCCTACCTGGGCATCATCTTCTTCCTCATCGTCCCCGCGCTCTTCGTTCTGGGACTCGCGCTCATTCCGGTAGGCATTTATCTGCGGCGCAGGGAGCTGCAGCAGGCCGGTCAGATTCCCGCCGAGTTTCCCCGCGTCGATTTCAACGATCCGGTTTTCCGCCACGGCGTAGACATTGTGCTGGTGGCCACTATCGTGAATTTCCTGGTGGTCGCTACGGCCAGTTATCGCGGCGCGTCCTACATGGATTCGCCGCAGTTCTGCGGCCAGTCCTGTCACGTGATGAAGCCCGAGTACACCGCCTACCAGATCTCTCCTCACTCCCACGTGGCCTGCGTGGAGTGCCACATCGGCTCGGGCGCCCAAGCCTACTTCAGCGCCAAGGTCAACGGCACCAAACAGCTCCTCGAGGTGTCGTTCCATCCCATTGCCCCGCTCGCCCCCAAGATCATTCCCAACTACCCCGAACCCATCCCCTCGCCTGTCACCAGCCTGCGCCCAGCGCGATACACCTGCGAGGAATGCCACACGCCCACGCGCTTTGACGGCGACAAGCTGTTGGTCAAGTCGGAGTTCGCCGACGACGAAAAGAACACCGAAACCCAGACCGTGCTCATCCTGCACCTCGGGGGCGTGGATTCCCTCTCGCACTATATCGGCATTCACGGCGTGCACCTGGGCCACATCGAATACATCGCCACAGACTCCACGCGCACCACCATTCCCTGGGTTCAGCGCGTCAATCCCGACGGGACCAAAACCACCTATGTCTCCTCCGCTCTTAACGGCGTACAGCCCCAGGGTGAGCGCCGCCTGATGGATTGCATCGACTGCCACAACCGCGCCGCGCACACCTTTGTCACCGCGGAAGAGGCCATCAATCAAGCCATGGCCGGCGGCGCCATCAGTCCGGATCTGCCCTGGGTGCACAAGGAGGGCCTGTCGCTGCTGAAGGCCAGCTATTCCAGCCAGGCGCAGGCGGGCGTCGAGATTCCGCGGCAGCTCGAGGCCTTTTATCGCCAGAACGATCCTGGCCTGCTGGCATCCAACGGGCCTCAAGTGAAAGCCGCCGGCCAGGAGCTGGTCCTGCTCTATGACCAGAATGTGTTCCCGTTCATGAAGGTGACCTGGGGCACCCATCCCAACCATATCGGACACATGAGCTACCCGGGATGCTTCCGCTGCCACGATGGCGATCACGTGGCCAAGGGCGGCGCGGCCATCACCCAGGACTGCTCGGCATGCCACAATCTGCTGGCCGTGGAAGAAGCCAAGCCCAAGGTGCTTTCGGACTTGGGAATTCAGTAGAAGCAGGCTTACGCTCGCGACAGGATCCGGCGCAACAGCACTTCAGGGTGCACCGGCTTGGTCAGCAATTCGAAAGAATGCCCTTGTTCGCGGGCGCGGGCCAGCAGATCGGCCGTCGATGCCTGCCCCGAGATAAGAATTACGAGGCAACCGGGACTACGGCGGCAAATCTCTATGGCCGCATCGATTCCGGACATTCCCCCCATCACCACGTCGCTGATCAGCACGTCGGGGCGCATCTCCAGAGCCTTCTCGATAGCCTGCTCTCCGCTGTAGGCGATATCGACTTGAAATCCGCGATAGCGGAGAATCAGCGCCAGCGTGTCGGCAATGAGATGCTCATCGTCGACGATCAGCACGCGGGAGGATGTTGGTGCGACAGGCACGATGGCCCTCCCAAAAATAGTTCGGCCCTGACACCAAGAATTGGGAACAGATTGGGCCGTGGCGGAAGTGATCGTTCGAAGGCCCGGGAATGCCGCTGCAAAAACTATTCTTTAGACGGAGCCGCAGTCGATGGATTCCAAGGCACGCCCGCCATGCGCATATTTACCAAGAAAACGGTGCATTGCCGGCTTATGGAAAGCGCAAGCTTCCGCTCTAAACCTACGGATGGAGTTTCCGCCTCTGCGAGTTGCGTGAGCCTGCGGATTTCTGTGGAAAATGTGGAAATCGTGTCGGACCCAGACGACTCGTAGAACACAAACACTTGATTATGCGTGGTTTGCTTGCTCGGCGCGGCCTTCGCTGCCCGCCACTGCGATGCCTTTTTCGCTGTTTGCGTAGGCGATGTGTCCTTCGCTGATCGTCCACTGCACGCGGCCTTGCATGGTCCAGCCGTCGAAGGGTGTGTTTTTGGCCTTCGACTTTGATTCTGTGGCGCGGTAAGTCCATTCGGCCTTGGGATCGAAGACCACCACATCAGCATAGCTGCCCACCGTCAGCGTGCCGCGGCCCTTCAGGCCCAGCAGGGCCGCCGGCTGCGCGCTCATCAGGCTCAGCACCCGGCCCAGCGGCATCTTCCACTCGCCGTGCAGCCACTTGAGCGCAAGGCCCAGCGCGGTTTCCAGGCCGGTAATACCGTTGGGCGCGTGCTCGAATTCGACTTCCTTCTCGTGCTGCGCGTGGGGCGCGTGATCGGTGGCAATAGCATCGATCACGCCGTCGAGAATGGCTTCAATCATGGCGTCGCGGTCGGCCGCCGAGCGCAGCGGTGGATTCATCTTGGCATGGGTGTTGTACAGGCCCACGTGCTCCTCGGTGAGCAGGAAGTGATGCGGGGCCACTTCGCAGGTAACCCGCAGCCCGTTGCGCCGCGCCTGCCGCACCGCGGCCACGGCTGCCGCGGTGGAAGTGTGCGCCACGTGCAGGTGCGGATGCGCCTCGCGCAGTTCGGCCACTAAACCAATGTCGCGCTCCACCAGGCTCGATTCGGCCTCCGGCGGCATCCCGCGCAAACCCAGCCGGAACGACACCCGCCCCAGGTTCATGCTCGCACCTTGCGTAAGGCGCGTGTCCTCGGCGTGCTGGATCACGCTCAGCCCCGCGCGCGCCGCGCCAGTAAGGGTTTCGCGCATGATGTTGTCTTTGAGAATTGGATGCCCATCATCTGTGACCGCGATCGCGCCCGCGGCTTTGAGCGCGGAATAATCGTTGATCGCTTCGCCCTTTGACCCGCGCGTAGCTGCTGCAATCGGAAATACGCGAATCGCCGCACCACGCTCCGCCTCTTGCATCCAGCGCGTGATCTCCGGCGAATCGTTTACGGGGATGGTATTGGGCATGGCGGCCACGGCCGTAAATCCGCCCGCCGCCGCCGCCGCCGTGCCCGTGGCGATGGTCTCCTTATAGCCCTGTCCCGGCTCGCGCAGGTGAACGTGAATGTCGATGAGCCCGGGCGCAATCACGAGGCCGGTTGCGTCCAGCGATTCGATTTCCGTGTGGGGGCCCTCAGCGTGCTTTAGCTTGCCTGGTCCGGCAATTTCAGCCACGCGGCCATCTTTGAGCAGGATGTCTTTAAGTGCATCTACGCCCGCCGCCGGATCGATCAGGTGCCCCCCACGAATCGCAATCGCCGTCACTTTCATCTCCCGGGCTTCCCTTCCTCTGCAGCCCAACAAGCTCATTCATCAGCACTGTCATCCTGAGCGGAGCGAAGGATCTGCAGTTGTTCTTCCTCGATATGCGACAGATAAGCGCTTTACAGTCATCCACCCGCCGTCAGCGCCCGTTCGATCACCGCCATGCGAATCGCAACCCCATTCGTCACTTGCTCCAGAATCGCCGACTGCGGTCCGTCGGCCACGCCGGCGGTAATCTCCATGCCGCGAATGATGGGCCCCGGATGCATAACCAGTGCCGAAGGCGCATGAACCGCCAGCCGCTGCCCGGTGAGCTGATACCGCGCCTTGTACTCGTCGAGATCGAGCTGCAACCCGGCCAGCCGCTCAGCCTGGATGCGCAGCATGATCACCGCCTGCGACTGCCGGAGCGCCGCATCGAAGTCGCGCTCGATTTCAATGCCTGGGTCCGAATGCGCCGCCTGCTCCGGCAACAGTTCTTTCGGCCCGCAAAGCAGCACGCGCGCGCCCAATCGCGGCAGAAGCAACATGTTCGACCGCGCCACGCGGCTATGCAGAATGTCGCCTACGATGCAGATGGTGACGCCGGCGAGCGTGTCAGACCCCACGGTCGTCGCAGGTCCCATCGGACGGCTTACCCGCTCTGCAGGACGATTGATCCGCTCCGGCTGGCAAGTCCGCGTCTCCGGATCGAAGTGGGCCAGGATGGTGCGCAAATCGAGAAGCGCCTGCGTGGGGTGCTCGTGCATCCCATCGCCGGCGTTCACCACCGGCAGGCGGGTCGAGGCCTCCAGCAGCCACGCCGCCCCGCTCGAATTATGGCGCAGGATAATGCCTTCGGCGCCCAGCGCGCGCAATGTGAGGCCGGTATCTTTAAGCGACTCGCCCTTTTCAATACTGGAACTGAGACTCGAAACCAGCGTGGTGTCTGCGCCCAGCGCCTTGGCGGCCAGCTCGAAGCTGGTGCGCGTGCGTGTCGACGACTCATAGAACAGCAGCGCCAGCCGTCGCTTGGCAAGGATTGTGTTGCGCCGGATCGGGTTCATAAACTCAAGCTCAGTAGCGCGCCGCAGCACCCGGCTCACGCCTTCGATCGAAAGGTCGAGCACCGATAGCAGCGAACCGCGATTGTAAGGAAAAGAGGATTCCGGCGCGGGCGGGGTCGACAACGTGCGGCGTGTGGCAGTTGCGGTGGGGTTCATGCCTAAACCCAGCTTACAGCTTTCAGCCTTCAGCTTTCAGCGAACCGGTCCAGGCTGAAAGCGGATCCCTGACCCCTGCCTCTACGTCCGCTCCACCAGCAACACCTGCTCGCTGTCGTCCACTTCGTGGAACTTGACTTCGATGATTTCGCGGCTGCTGGTGGGCACATGCTTGCCAACATACGTGGCTTCAATGGGCAGCTCGCGATGGCCGCGGTCGATGAGCACCGCCAGCTGCACGCGCCGTGGGCGTCCGTGGTCGAAAAGCGCGTCCAGCGCGGCGCGCACCGTGCGACCCGTATAAAGCACGTCGTCGCAGATCACCACGTCGCGTCCCTCCACATCGAATCCAATCGACCCCGGCGTAACTACCGGCCGTATCCCCGCCGTGGAAAGGTCATCCCGATAGAACTGAATATCGAGGCTGCCGGTGTCCACCGGGCGCTTCTCAATGCCGGAGATGAGCTTGCCCAGCCGCTCCGCCAGCGGAATGCCGCGCCGCTTGATGCCGATGAGGGCCAAATCCTCGCTGCCATTGCTCTTCTCCACGATCTCGTGGGCCAACCGCACCAGGGTGCGCTCGATCTCCGAAGCCGACATGAGCCGGCCCTTCGCTCGCAGATTGGACGGGGTTTCAGTCTCGCTCATGAATTTTGCTCTTGGCCGGATGATACGAGCGGCAGCCGCTGCGGAGCAAGTTGTGGAGAAAATCCTGCGGAATTCGGCGCGGATGCTTGACGATTGCGAGCGGTGCAGGTCTGGAGACCCGCATGACAGCCGGTTACCCACCCTAACGGCGAAGACCTGTCGTTGGCGACCCCGACCAGGAGACCGGCGCTACTTGGTCCTTTAATTCCTCGGTCCCTTATTCCCCGCTTCACCCTTCCGGCCGCCGCCGGCGCACGTGCATGCGTGCGCCCAGGGCGCCGCCGGCGATCGCGCTGACCAGCAGGAACGCCATCAGAAAGCCCATGGCGCAAAGAACCCACGCTGCGCGGCCTTCCGGCGAAAGCATCCAGGCCTTCAGCACGGTAATGCTCTGGGCGCTCTCGCCCATTGCGGCCCATTGCTGGCTGAGTTGCCGATTCATTTGCTGGGTGATCAGGTTATTCCAGAAATCGTCGAACACCCTGCCCTCGTGAAACCAGTAACGCAATGCGTAGAGACTGATCCCGGACATGACTGCCGCACTCCAGCTACCCAGGATTCCCGTAACCAGGCCGATGCGCGCACCGGCGCCGACGGTAATCCACGCCGGGCGCTGGCTGCGCATGTAGAGCGACACCACCCAGGCGCCTGTTGCGCCCATCAGGAGAAGGCCGAAGATTCCTGCCGGCACCAGAAATGCGCACAGCACTCCGGCGGGAATGGCCAGGGTGAGGGCAGAGCGCAGGGCCGGCCGCCAGGCCACCGAGCTGGCGTCGCGCACCGCGTCGTTCCAGCGTACCGGCTGCCCGCCGTCGGACGCGGCCTCGGTGCTGTAGACAAGCTGCGGCAGCCCGCAGTACGGGCAAAAACTGGTCTCCGCCTGCACCGTCTGGTGGCAGCGACTGCAGGTCATTTCCATAGGATTAAGCCTATCACCGGCGCGGCGGAGTGTTGCTGTCTGCCGGCGTGTTTGCCTCCGGCTGCGTATGGCGGCGCTTGCGCCCGCGCATCCTGATCTGCAGCGCATCCCAAACCGAACAGTGTTCGCGCTCTCCGCAGTCCCGGCAACGCACGGGATAACGCAGACTCAGGAACTGCGCCAAATCCGACGGCCTCAGATGCGAAAGACGGATGTCCTGCGATCCGCACAGCTTGCAATGGGCGTACAAAGTGATTCTCCGTGAGGGAAGAAGAAGCCTCGGGACAAGCTCTATCTCGAGTTTACGGCCTGATGAATCGGAAGAACATAAAAAATTGGCCGTTTTCCCGCTCACTGCTCTCTTCGGCCTTAAGTTGGCTCGCCGAGCCGGGCAGCAACAATATGTCCCGCCGCCTCGACCGCTTCTTCGAGCGTCATGTGCGTGGAGTCGAGCAGAACGGCGTCGGGCGCGGGCCGCAGTGGGGAATCGGCGCGGTTGCGGTCCCGTTCATCGCGCGCGCGCAGTTCGCGCAAAACTGCTTCAGGCTGGATGGGTGCGCCCGGCCCCAATTGATCGAAGCGCCGCATCCCCCGCACTTCGGGAGCGGCATCGAGGAAGATTTTGACCTCGGCCTGGGGGAACACTACGGTACCGATGTCGCGCCCTTCCATGACCACCCCGCCCTGGGCGCCCAATTGCTGCTGCAGGCTCACCATCCAGGCGCGAATGGCGGGAAAGACGCTCACCCGCGACGCCGCATCGGTCACCATCTGGCTGCGGATGAGACGCGTGACGTCTTCGCCATCGAGCAGAACTCGATTCTCTTCGACGCCCGGTTCCAGACGGATGGCCGTAGTAGCCGCCAGCGCCTCCAAGCCTCTACTCTGGTCCAAAGGCAGTCCCGCCCGCAGGGCCTTCAGGGCGAAGGCGCGGTACATGGCCCCGGTTTCAAGATTGAGCAGGCCAAACTGCCGGGCCAGATGGCGCGCGATCGTGCTCTTACCGGCGCCCGCCGGCCCGTCGATCGCGATGATGACATGGCGGCCCCGCGGTCCCGGGCCCGCTCCCGAGGACCCCGGGGGTTCGCCGCTTTCATCCCTCATCCGCGCTTTCTGTTTCTCTGCGCGCTGAAACCGTAACGCTTGGCGCTACCGGACTTGCCGCCGCCCGCCAGCGCCCGCTGCCTGGTACCGCGCGCCGTAGCCACGGCTTTGCCCGCGGCGCGCTGTCCGCGCGCGCTCGTTGCCTTGATGCTCCGGGCCCCCGCGCCGGGAACAGGCCGCGATCCACCGTTGCCGTTGGCATGCGCCCGGTGGCCGGATGCGGAGCCCGAATACGTTCCATTGCGCCGGACTGCACCGTGATTTCCGCTGCCGTTGCGCCCCGTTGGCTTGGCCGCGCCCCCGGCCCAGCGCGGGCCGCGAGCTTCAGCCGAAGCGTGGCGAACCAGCCGGCCATTCGAGCTTTGCGCCGGCTTGCGATCACGCGCCTGCACCACGGGTCGGCTGAAATGGGGCCGAGTGGCCCCCGGCTTGGGTGCCGGAGCGGACAAGCGTGGCGTGGGAGCGTGGTGAACATGAGCCGCTTCCGCGGATTTGAGCGCGCTCGATGCGACCGAGGACGCCATCGGGATTGAACCCTGCGCCGGCTCTTCCTCATGCTCGTAGGAGCGGAGGAAATAGCTCGAAGCCGGCATCGCCGAGCTGGCATAGACCGTGGCAGGCGCCGTAAACTCCGGCAGCGTCCCGGCCACATAAAAATGCGGCGCGTGGCCAAGCGCAATGGTGTGCACCTGCCGGGTAGCCACCAGACCACGCAGCACCTCGCGGATCTTGCTGCGCGCCGTCAGTGGCGAGAGAAACATCTCCACATCCTCCATGCCGGCGGCGATGACCGCCTGCAAATAGATCGAGGCGAGCACCGAGATGGCCGTCACCTGCGAGGTGGACGCGCCTTCGGCAATGGCTTTCTGGAAGCGGGTGCGCAGCAACTGCCACCGCGGCGTCTTGCCCGCAGCTTCAACCACAGGAATGATGCGCAGCTGCTGCCAGAGCTCGGTAATGGCGCGAAGCACGGCAGCCTCGCTCACCTCCCTGCCCAGGGCGTGCCGGAGCTGGGGAATGGTGCTCTCGCCTGTCTCCAGCAGCTTGTAAGCCTGGATCGCCAGCGGCGAAACCTGCCTGGAGCCGGTTAGCTGCGGGGTGCGGCGCCAGTCGCGATCGCCGCGCAGAGCGTACACGTAGGGCAACACCCAGGCCGCTACGACAAAATCCGGGTGCTCGCCGGGCTGGCCCAGCAGATTGAGCCGGACGGCAACATCGGCTTTCTCGAGCCGGACCAGCAAGTCTTCCGCCAAGGCAATCTGGCTGGCGTCAGGCGCGGCGTTGCGCTGGCCGGCAACGGCTTCCACAAATGACGGCGCCAGCGCCGCCACGTGCTGGCGGCGCGGCAGAAACAGGCACAACCCCGTTTCTTCCAACCACGTACGGGCGTCCTCGAAAGTAAGAACCCCAGATCCGTTCAAGCGCATCCTTTCGGCGCGCGATGCTTCCAATTGTTCCGCTGTCAAAGAAAAACCCTCGCTTCCAAGCTGGCTTTTGCGAAAACCAGAGGTGACTGTATCCAGTTTATTCCTGTTTCAGCTTCAGCGCACCTCCCTGTAACCGGCTGGAACGAAACCAGTTCCGCACGGCTCCAGGGAGTGCGCTGCATCGGCCGTAGTGCAATTCCTGTTTTTTCGCCCTTTGGCAGGCGGTTCCCTGCCCGGAAAAGCTAATCCGCCATATGCCAGACGTCTTTTGGATTCGCTCGATGGCCTCTCAGATACGATGGAAGGCGCGTTGGATCTCCTTCCACGAATACAGCAAAGCGATGGGACGGCCGTGCGGACAGCTTGTCGGATGGCTCGTCCCTGCAAGTTCCAACAATAGCCATTCCATTCGTGCCGGGTCAAGAGGCATGTTGACCTTGATGGCAGAATGGCACGCAATGGATGCCGCAATGCGTGTGCGCAGGGCCGTAAGATCCTCGGTTCGCGTTGGCTGTTCGCTGATGGCCGCGGATTGCTCGATGACCTCGGCCAACATCCGTTCCAGCGCCGCGCCTTCCAGGCCGACTGGCGCCGCCTTTACCGCCAGGGTTTGGGGGCCAAACGGCTCAACCTCAAAGCCGTTGCGCTCCAATTCTTCCGCGATGCGTGCGAAAACCACCATTTGCTCGGGCTTGAGCTCTACGAGCATGGGCATCAGTAACCTTTGCCTCTGCGCCTGCTCCACCTGGCGCTCGCGCAGGATCTTTTCGAAAAGCACCCGTTCGTGTGCAACGTGCTGATCGATGATCCACAGCCCCTCCTCGCTGGTGGCCAGGATAAAGGACTCGCGCAGTTGGCCGATAGGCTTGAGCGAACCGAGGCGATTCAGGTTGACAGTGGCCTGCTCAGTTTCGACGAACGCGGCAACTGCAGCCGCGCCTGCCGCCGCAGCGGAATCATCAGGCGCGCCGCTGTTGGTTGGAAAATTGCCGGGGTTGCAGCCTCTGACGTTCACCGCCGGGGCAAACAGTGCAGCGGCTGCTTCGCCCCAAGTCTGGCGATCGAAGGTGCGCGGATCGAAAACTGCGCCGTCGCGGACAGAGTCCTCAGAAGCAGAGCCCTGACCGGTGGTCTGGAACGGCAGACGGCCGGGGACGGGCGACGGCATGCGCGGCGTCAGATGGAACGGCTCGGCGACTTCGGTGGCGTCGAATGCGGCCGGATCGGAATCCTGCGGCACGGATCGGCCTGGCGCCCCGGGCAATGGCGACGTGGCGGGCGGCATCAGCGAAGGACTGGCCAAGGGCTTCGAGTCCAGCGCGGCCAGAAATCCAGCCGCGGGGCGCGCCTCAACGAGCGCCCTGCGCAGGCTGTCGCGCACAAAATCGTGGACCAGCGACTGCTGGCGGAAACGCACCTCCGTCTTGGCCGGATGCACGTTCACGTCCACCTCTTCCGGCGGCATTTCCAGAAACAGCAGCACCACCGGAAAACTGGTGGGCGGAATCACGTTGCGATAGGCTTCGGTGATAGCGTGGAGCAGCAGACGGTCGCGAATCAGCCGCTTGTTCACAAAAATATAGATTGAGTTGCGGTTGAGCTTCTGCAGCTCCGGCTTGGAATAGAAACCGGAAAGCCGTAGCGAGCCGGGTTGACGCCTTGGCGCGTCAGGGTCCTTTTTCCATGGCGGAGGCTCCGGTAGGCCGGCGCGATCAAGCGCCGTTTCGGCGGCCACGGACAGCAATTGTGCCAGTGTTTCCTTGCCGAAAATCTGGTAAATGCGCTCGGCAGTCCGCGCCACCGGCGGCGCCGACAAAATCGTGTGGCTCGCCGAGACCAGTTCGAAGTGCTTCTCCGGGTGCGCCAGCGCGTAGTGCGTCACCAGCGCCGTTACGTGAGCCAGCTCCGTGGATTCGGCGCGCAGAAATTTGCGCCGCGCCGGCGTGTTGAAGAAAAGATCGGCAACGGCAATGGTGGTGCCGCGCGGCAGCGCCGCTTCGTCGACCCGCAGCATCTTCCCGCCCGCAATCTCCACCCGCGTTCCTACTCCAAGAGGTTCGCCGTCCGCGAAGGACGATCCGGCCGACGTCTCCAGCGTGACGCGCGCCACCGAAGCGATGGAAGGCAGCGCCTCGCCCCGAAAACCCAGTGTGGCGATGGCGAGCAGGTCGTCGGCCGTGCGCAGTTTTGACGTGGCGTGGCGCTCGAACGCCAGCAGCGCGTCGTCGCGGCTCATACCGTGGCCATCGTCGGCCATCCGGATCAGCTTCCGCCCGCCCGCTTCCACTTCAACACGAATCCGCCCGGCTCCGGCGTCCAGCGCATTCTCCAGCAGCTCCTTCACCACCGAAGCCGGCCGATCGACCACCTCGCCCGCTGCAATCTGATTGGCCACCTGGTCGGAAAGTATCCGGATGTGCCCCATAGCAGTCCAGTTTACAGTTCACAGTTCGCAGTTCACAGTTCACAGTTTCAGTCGTCAGTCTTCAGTTGCGCCTGCTTGCTGATCTCCGATCTCTGATCCGACCTCAGATCCCTGATCCCTGATCCCTGTTTCCCTGTCTTCCCGTGCCTCCCGTCACATCCGATTGTGCGCTGCCTCACATCGAATCCAGCTTTGTCTCGAGTACGGTTTTGGTACGGGAGTGTTGTAGCTCACATGTTGCCCGTCCAGGGGCGCTCCCATGTATCGACGTCATGGAGTCCGGCCTGATGAAGTTTCTTAAGGATGCGGGACATCTTTTCCGATTCGCAGGGCTGTTTGTGCTCGCCTTTCTTATCTTTCTGGTGGTCCGCGGCTACGTGGTTCCCAAGACCTTTGGCGAATACGGCCACTATCGCGGCGCAACCATTGTGGAAATCGCCGCGCGGCCAGTGAAGTACGCCGGTCATCAGGTCTGCGAAAACTGCCATACCGACGTTGTCGCCGCCAAGAATCTGGGCCAACACGCGCACGTCAACTGCGAAGCCTGCCACGGACCGCTGGCCAATCATGCCAACGATCCGGCGTCGGTCACGCCGGCACTCCCCGACACTGCGGTGCTGTGCGCGCGCTGCCATACGGCCAGTGCGGCCAAGCCGAAAAACTTCTCCCAAGTCGATCCCGCCGATCACTCCGGAGGCGTGCCCTGCCAGACCTGCCACAACCCGCACAATCCCACGCCCGGCGCGGACCCGGCGACCGGAGCCATGCCCCCTGCGGCCACCGCCGGCACTCACGCCGCACCCGATCCGAAAACCGCAGGAGGCGCGAAATGAGCTTGAGCCGGCGTCATTTTCTGATTTTGTTGCCTGCCGCCGCTGTGGCATGGGAATCCGTGCTGGCGGGAACTCCGGAGTCCTCCCCCAATTACAGGATGAGCGACCACTGGTGGGGCATGTTAATCGACATCCCCAAGTGCATCGGCTGCGGCAACTGCGTGCGCGCCTGCCAGGCCGAGAACGACGTCCCCGACGGCCACTTCCGCACCTGGGTGGAGCGCTACCACGTCGACGATTGGAATATGACCAATCCCGAAGTGATCTCGCCCGACGGCGGCAAAGAAGGCTTTCCGTCTGTCAACGATGACCCCAACGGCAAGTACTTCTTTGTGCCCAAGCTCTGCAACCACTGCGCCGACTCGCCGTGCACCCAGGTGTGTCCCGTTGGAGCCACTTTCATCAGCCCCGACGGTGTGGTCCTCATTGATCAGACCTATTGCCTGGGCTGCGCTTATTGCGTGCAGGCCTGCCCGTATGGATGCCGCTATATTCACCCCCAGAAGCATGTCGCCGACAAGTGCACGCTCTGTTATCACCGCATCACCAGGGGGCTGACCACGGCGTGCGCGGAGAACTGTCCCACCGGCGCGCGGCAACTGATCGACTTGAAGAATCCCAATGACCCCATCCACGCGTTCCTGAAGACGCACAGCGTGCAGGTGCTCAAGCCGCAGATGGCGACGGGCGCAAAGGTCTACTACAACGATTTGGACGGGGCGGTGCGGTAAAGGCAGTTGTCAATTCACAGTTGTCGGTTATCAGTCCGGCCCGCAAAATGAGGGCTGATTCGGCGGATAGGGCAGGATGAGATGGCGACTGACAACGGAGAGCCGACAACTAGGAGTTCTTATGACTGGCGTTGAAGGTTACATGTATCCCAACGAAATCACGCTGTATTGGAGCGTGCTCATCGTTTTGTACCCCTACATCACGGGCCTGGTGGCGGGCGCGTTCATTCTCGCTTCACTGGAGCGGGTCTTTCGCGTGGAGGCGGTAAAGCCCACCTACCGGCTGGCTCTGCTCACGGCCCTGGCTTTTCTGATCGACGCGCCGCTGCCCCTGCAACTGCACCTGGGCCATCCGGAGCGCTCGCCGGAGATGTACTTTACGCCCCACGCCACCTCGGCAATGGCCATGTTCGGCTACGTCTATCTCTGGTACCTGATGGCGGTGCTGGTCTTCGAGATCTGGCTCGATTACCGGCGCGAGATCGTCGTGCGTTCGCAGCAGACCAAAGGCCTTCTGCGCCTGATTTACAAGATCATGACGCTGGGCTCCAGCAACATCAGCCCGCGCTCCCTCCACATCGACGAGAAAGTGGGCTGGGTCGTCACCCTGGTCGGCATTCCCTCGGCCTTCCTGCTCCACGGCTACGTCGGCTTTATCTTCGGCTCCATCAAGGCCAATCCCTGGTGGTCGTCGCCGCTCATGCCCGTGGTCTTCATCTTCTCGGCCATGGTGTCGGGCGTGGCTGCTGTCTTGCTCCTCTACATGGCCCTCACCGGGCTCCGCAAACATACCATCGACATGCGCTGTGTAGACACCATCGCCATGTACATGTTCTACATCTTCATCATCGACTTCAGCCTGGAGATGCTGGACCTCATTCACCGCGTCTACGAAGCCGACGAGTCGTTCCGCAGCCTCGATTTCATGGTCCACACCAAGCTTTATTTCTCCCAGATTGTGATTCAGATCTTCATCGGAACGCTGGTGCCTCTGGTGCTGCTCTTCATCACCCAGGTTTGGAAGCACGCTCTCAACGACATCGTTCGCAAGCGTATCTATGTGCTCTGCGGCTCGCTCATCCTGATCAGCGTCTTTGCCATGCGCTGGAACGTGGTGATCGGCGGGCAACTGTTCTCCAAGAGTTTTCTCGGCTACACCACCTACAAGTTGGAGCTGGCCACACGCGAAGGGTTGCTGGCAGCCATCGGCCTCACCATCCTGCCGTTCCTCTTTCTGTGGGTGCTCATCAAGCTGCTGCCGCCGTGGTCGGACGAGAGCGCACAAGCCGTGGCGTCCCAGACTCGACGGGTTGCGGTAGTGCCGGGAGACTAACGCCTGCCTCACTGCCCGGCCTTGTGTCAGGGCACGACCGGGGAACCCGCATCAGCGGGTCGCGTGCCGAAAGGCCACAAAAACGTGGTGGGCTTTAGCCCCCGAAGAACGCTTTCCGGGTGCAGGAACCATGAACAATCTTCCCGGCTCACCGGATCGACTCAACACCCGCCTTGATGAATTCGACCAGCGCATCTGCGCCCTGGAGCAGCGCATCGCCCTCCTCGAGCATGCAGAGAAAACGATGGCGCCGGCAGCTACTCCGTCCGCCCCTTCGCCGTTACTTCCGAGCCTCCCTCACTGGCAGGCGGGTGGCACGTTTCCAGTGCTGGGCACGGCCATGCTGGGAATCGCCGGCGCCTACCTGCTGCGCGCGCTGGCTGAAACGCGTGTGCTCCCCGCGGCCGCGCTGGAATTTGTGGCTGTCGCCTACGAGTCGGCGTGGCTGGCCGCCGGCGCGCGCTCTCGTGCAACCTTTGCGGCCACGGTCTATACGTGCACCTCGGTCTTGATTCTTGCTCCCATGCTTTGGGAGCTCACCATGCGCTTCAAAATGATGCCCGCCGGGGCCGACGCGCTCACCCTGGTGGCGTTTGTGGTGGTCGCATTCGTGCTCGCGCGCGGCGCCGCGCGGACGCCCGTGCTGCGCATCGCCAACATCTCGGCCGCCGCCCTTTGCCTGGCCCTGGCCGTTGCCACTCACGCCAACCTGCCGTTTCTCGCCGTGCTGCTATCAACGGCGGAGTTGTGCGAATTCGCGCAGGACCAGGGAAAAAACGCCCGGCCCTTGATCGCGTTGGCCGCGGACGCCGGCGTGTGGATGCTGATCTTCATCTACCGCGCTCCGCAGAGCACACGCGCCGATTACCCGGCTCTGAACGCGGCCTGGCTCGTCGCGCCCGGTTTCCTGCTCTTTGCCATCTTCGCCCTCGGCGTGGCCCTCCGAAGCGCATGGCATCGGCAGCGGATTTCGGTCTTCGACACCGTACAGGTAACGATCGCTTTCCTGCTCGCCGCCTGCGGGTTGCTGTGCTTCGGTCCGGCAACCAAAGAAATGATCCTCGGCCTGATCTGTCTGGCGCTGGCCGCGGCCCTCCATGTCGCGGAATTCGCATTTCTCCGCGCTCAGGACCGGCGCAGCCAGATTGTCTTCGGGGCGTGGAGCGTAACGCTTATTCTATCGGGCATTTGGTTCGCGGCTCCGGCAGGCGCGCAAATCCTGTGCCTGGCTATCTCGGCCATTGCCGCCACTGTGGCGGCCGCATGGCTGCGCAGGGCCGCGCTCGCATGGCATGCGACGGTTCTTCTGCTCGCCGCGGGTTGGTTCTCGGGACTGCTCGCATATGCGTTCCACGCATTGGCCGGAACGCCCGCGGCCGCACCATCGACCAACGTATGGCTCACCGTTATCTGCGCCGTGGTCTGCTACGGGCTCGTGCAGCTCCGGCCCAAAGCCCTGTGCGAGGAGCAGCCATTTCCATTTCTCTTCGCGGCCATGGCGGCCGTGGCGGCCGCGGCATTGCTGGTGCAGGGATGCGCGCGTCTGGCGGCGACGGCCTTCCAGGTCGGACCGCATCACCTTGCCCTCATCCGCAGCTTGATTCTGTGCGCTGCGGCCTTGGCGCTGGCCTTCAGCGGCGCGCGCTGGCGGCGTGCGGAGCTCACGCAGATCGGCTATGCCGTCTTAGTGCTCGAGGCAGTCAAACTGGTGGTGGAGGATTTGCGCCATGGGCACCTGGCATACGTGGCGGCGTCGGTGTGCCTGTTTGCGTTCACGCTGATTGCCATTCCACGCGTGGCGCACGCCAGGCGACGCGAAAAACCCTCTTAGGTGTCAGCCTTCAGCTTTCAGCCCTCAGCTAAAACAAGTTCGCTGAAAGCCGAGGGCTGAAAGCCGCAAGCCGTGGTAAAAAGCCAGGATTTGAAAGGGCGCGGCTTCAGCCGTGCCGAAAACAGCAGAAAAAAGCGGGCTTCAGCCCCTGAGAAATGCATTTCGCGAGCCGCTGCCCGCTCCCATCAACACCAGGGAGCGCTGCGCGAAAGGCGAATACACCAGCAGCGCCATGCAGGCCAATGCCAGGCCCACGTTAATGTGGTGCAGCAGCAGGAAGGGCGATAGCGCCCAGAGCACATCGACCAGAAGTAGAAACGGCCACAGGCGCATGAACTGGCGGTGGATGCGCGGAGCGTGAAAGAGCACCGCGCAGAGGACGAAGGCTCGCACGGGAATGAGAATGGCGGCTGTGACGATGAGAATGTCGAGCGCCAGGACGGGCCTGGCCAGCGACGAAAGAAGCTCCTCAATTTCCGGAAGATTGGCCAGCGCTCCGATATAAAACGTCAGGTACATCAACTGGAAAAGAATGAACAGCGTTTGCACCAGGACTTGCGGAGCCTTCGGCAGATCTTCTGGCGCAGCAAGAATGCGGCTGAATGCCTGCGGCTCGACATCAAGCGCAAACTCGAACGTCGCCGCCGGCCGCGACGCAAGGGACCCTGACGCAGAAATCTGCATGTCCACTGGCACGCCATCGCTCCCCGGGTGTTCTCGTTCCCTTTGTCCCTCTGCCCCTGTGTCCCTGTGCTCCCGTTCCCTAGTTCTCTCGTTCCCTTGTTCCCTGATCTTTTCCACGGGAGCCACGAACCGGTAACCGCGCCGCGCCAGCGTCTCCACAAAACGCGGATTGGAAGCCGTATCGCCTAGCGCCTCGCGGATCCGGTTTACCGCGGAGTTGACGCCGTGCTCGTAATCCACAAAAGTGCCCTCGGGCCAGAGCGCGCGCTCGATCTCCTCACGCGAAATCACCTCACACGGCCGCTCCAGCAGCATTACCAGTAGCTGGAACGGCTGCGCGTTAATCCGGACGCGAATTCCCTGGCGGCGCAACTCGCCGCTGGCGGCGTCGACTTCGAAGGTCCCGAAGCGATAGCGCCGTCCTGGCTGGGTGTCGGTCATGTTCGGCGTCCCGTAGCCCCAGTGTAGTCGATGACAGACTCGATCCGGACCCAGCCGTGCGCGTGAGAACTCGTCCCAAGTCCCATGGTTACAGCCGTCTGCACCGTGAGAATCAATCGCGCTCAAATGAGGTGCCATGCATTGCGTTCCAGGGTTCGAATCGGGCAGGATGCAGATCATGAATCGTAACAAATTCCAGTGCGTGGTGATGATCGGGTCGCTGGCGGCAGCATTGCTGGCGTCTGCTCCAGCCTGCGCAGGCGAAGAACCGAGCGCGGCCGCGGTGGCAGGATTCAATTCCTACATTGCGGCTCTTGAGGCGCGGCTGGCCCGGCAGCACCAGTCATCGTCACAATTCCTGGCCGGCCTTTCCAGTCCGCAAACCTTGGCGCGCCTCCGGCACGGCAAGCCGCTCGTCGAAAACCTCACTCCGGCCAACGGCGCGGATCTGCCGGAAGCGACTCTCTACGACTGGCGCGGCACAGCGTTCGTTCCCGGCGCTACACCCGCGGATTTCGAGCGGCTGATGCGGAATTTCGCCGCCTTTCCGAAACGCTACGCCCCGCAAGTGCTGTCGGCGCGGATCCTGGCGCAGGATGGCGACCATTACCAGGTGCTCATGCGCGTGCGCCAGAAGCATGTCATCACCGTGGTCATGGACACGGCCTACGACGTGACCTTCCGGCGATTGGATACCAAGCGTGGGTTCAGTTCGTCACGAAGCACGCGCATTTCCGAAATCGCCTCGGCCGGCAAAACCCAGGAGCGTGCACTCAGCGGAGCCGAGGAGCACGGTTTCCTGTGGCGGCTGAACACTTATTGGAGCTACGAGCAGCGCGACGGCGGGCTGTATATGCAAATTGAATCGGTTTCGCTGACCCGCTCCATTCCGGCAGGGCTGGGGTGGGCGATCGGCCCCTTTGCCGAGAGCGTGCCGCGCGAGTCGCTCGAATTCACGCTGCACGAGACGTGCGATGCGCTGAGGAAGTGAGAACCAGGCACCAGCGGCGTTTTGAAAGGGCACGGCTTCAGTCGTGCCGAAAGAACCGCGAAACAAGCGCGGGCTTTAGCCCCTGTGGGATATCAACCAGGGTTATGCGACGAAATCAAGAAAGAATCGGGGCTCACCGGAAAGGAACGGCGATGAACGCACCAGCAATTACGCACCAATTTCAGACAGCGCGGCGCGTGAACGCTTCTCTCACCGCTGCAATCGAAAAGCGCGCCCTCCATTGGATGGCGCAGCGTGCGCCGCGCTGGGTCAGTTCAGACCAGCTCACGGCGCTGGGGCTGGGCGCGCAGATCGCAGCCGGCGCGTGCTACGCCTTGGCGCGCTTTGATCGCCGCGCGTTGCTCCTCGTAATCGTCTGCCTGGCGTTCAACTGGCTGGGCGACAGTCTCGACGGCACGCTGGCGCGCGTGCGCCATCACGAGCGCCCGCGCTACGGCTTTTATGTCGATCACGTGGTCGATATCTTCGGAGCCGCGGCGCTCATGTACGGGCTGGGATGCTCGGGACTACTCCACTGGGCCACGGCCATCGCTTTGTTGGTGGCGTTTCTCATCCTCTCCGCGGAAAGCTACCTGGCCACCTACACGCTCTCCTGCTTCCAGCTTTCGCAGGGCCTTTTCGGGCCCACGGAAATTCGCATCCTGCTGGTGCTGGGAAATCTCGCCGCACTGCGCAGCCCCTGCGCAACGCTCTTCGGCCATAGATTTCTCCTCTTCGATCTGGGCGGCGTGATCGCCGCAGCCATCATGTTCGCCATGGCCATCGCGGTCACGGTGCGGCACACGGCCCAGCTTTACTGCCAGGAGCCGCTCCCATGAGCGTCCTGATTCGCTGGGGCAAATTCAATCTGGTCGGGGCGCTCGGTGCCGGAGTACAGCTAGCCGCGCTGGCCGCCCTCGATCTGCTGGCGCCCGGTCACTATTTGATAGCCACCGCCACGGCCCTCGAGATCACGCTGCTGCATAACTTTGTATGGCACCTGAATTTCACCTGGCGCGACCGCCGCTGCCGTCCCGCGCTCCTCGGCCGGCTTCTGCGCTTTCATTTGTCGAATGGGCTCGTGTCCTACGCCGGAAATCTCGTGCTGATGCGCCTGCTGGTCGGCGAAGCACATTTGCCCATATTGGCTGCAAATGGAGTCGCGATCCTGGCCTGCTCGATTGCAAATTTCTGCCTGGGCCACAACTGGGCGTTCGCGCCTGGCAAATGCACGGCGGAGGTCTGATCTGCCGCGGATGTTGGGCAGGCACAAGATCGTGATCCGTTGAAGGAGTTTTGGCGGTGCGGATAGGCGCCAAAACCGGACCCGCATGGACGTTCGCCAAAGACCACTATCAAGCCGCCAACCAGCGTCGACCACGGAAACCGCTAAGCGAGCTTTTCCAGGCTCTTCGTGCTGTGGATGGACATGCCTGAAGTCAAGCAAAATGCGCGGCTGCGAGCACCGGGCGCCTACCGACAAGCATGCCGCCCGCAGGCGGCATGGTATGCTTCACGGTTAAAGGACAGCTCTTACACGCCGACGCCGAACTCGCTGGCCTGCTGCTCGCCGGCGTTAGCGTAGAAGTCATAGGGCGTGCGGTGGTTGAACTTGTAGCGGCTGCGGAGCTCGGCGCCCACCAGGATGCCGATGGTAGCCACGGCCATGCCCACGGAGAACCAGCCGATCATCAGCAGAGCGCTCGCTCCCGGCTTCTCCATCGCCTCTTCAAGGGCGACGGCTTCGCCGGCCGGGGTGAGAGGTTCGGATTCGATGGACATGCACGTGCTCCTCCTGATGGCATCATCATAGCGCACAAAGCACGAAACCTGTGTGATGGCGGTCGCGGAAAACGCGGCCGTATTTACTCACTAGTTTCGATGCGGGCCAGCCATTTCGATTTTTCCGGTTCGGGAAGAAAACTTGAATGAAATGAATGGGCTGCCAGGCGCCGAAGCTCTTCCCGGCTGAAATCCTGCTCGGTGTGCGCCAGCAGGTACTCGTTGGCCAGGTCGGAGCCGAAGAAGGCCGGGTCGTCGGAGTTTAGGGTCACCAGCAGGCCAAGATCGAAGCAGCGGCGCAGGGGATGGGCCGCAAAAGACGGGCAGACCCCGGTGCGGACGTTGGATGTGGGGTTCATTTCCAGTGGAATGCGGCGCTGCCGGAGCTCGTCGACGAGCCGCGCATCCTGAATGGCTGAAAGCGCGTGCCCGATGCGCTCCGATCCGATGGCCAGCGCGGCCCAGATAGCCTCCGGCCCGGTAGTTTCGCCGGCGTGGTTGGTTAACCGTAAACCCGCCCGAGCAGCTTCACCGTAAAGGGCATGGAATGCCTCGGAGCCGGCTCGGCGCTCGTCGCCGCCCAGGCCAATGCCGATGATGGACGGGTAGCAGACGCGCATTTCCGCGGCCTTACGGAAGACCCGCTCCGCCTCCGCCAGGGTAAAGTGGCGGACGGCGTCGAAAATCCAGTAGAGGCTAAGGCCCAGCTCGCGCTCGGCGCGGATGCGTGCGCGCTCCAGCCCTTCGAAAATGGGCTCGAAACACGTAGCGTCGTGATCGCGCCACATATAGATCACGCCCACCGAGATGTAGACCTCGGCGTGAACCACGCCCTGCTCGGCCAGCCGTTCCATCATACGCCACGCGGCCAACTCGTAATCTTTGGGGCCCATGAGCCGGCGCGTGACGTCGCGAAATGCCTCGATGAAGCCGGTAAAGTCGCTGAACCGATACAGCGCCTCAGCTTCCGGCAGCGTAAGCGGTCGCGCATCGTGACGGGCGCTCAACTCCACCAAAGTGGCAGGCAGGATAGTGCCTTCGAGGTGCAGATGCAGCTCGGCCTTAGGCAGACGGCGGATGAATTCGCGAATTTCCGTCATGAATTGAGTTTAGCGGGGCTGCGGCGGACGGGCCGCACTCATGGGCGCTCCGATCATTCGACGCCCGAATATCTCCCCACGCGCAACCGGTTCGCGCGATTATATCGAGATAACCGGCCTCTCAAGCAATCCAGAATGAAGCCGGTCCGCTCCCGTAAAGCTCAATGCCGAGGAAAAAGGTCCCTTTGTTCCCACTCTACATCCAGCCGTGAACCTCATAGTCCGCGATCTTTGCTGTTTCCATCAGCATGGTCTCGAATCCGCAAAATCGTCCGTCCCAATTCTCGGCGGAATTCAGTACATCGGGGACGGCCATGGGCGTCACCTGAATTCCAGCCTTACGGAAAACTCGAAGCGCCCGGTACATGTGAAAATCGCTGGTGAGCAGAACCTTTGTGCCCGGCATATTGCGAAGCATACTCGCTGCCTCCAGCGCGCTCTCGTGTGTGTTCCTGGATCGCGACTCGGTCACCATGACGTTGGCAGGCACGCCTTCTGCAACCATAAAGTCGAAGATGCCTGCCCCGCTCACGCCGCTGAGTAAGACCCGTTTGAAGTGCCCGGATTTCCATGCTGAAGCCGCCGCGCGTGCGCGCCAGTACGACGAGTAGGAGATGCCGCCCTCGTCGTCTGCGGCTGCCGACAGCACAATGAGAGTATCGCCGCCGGGCTGATGGATGGGGCCGGCATAAGCTTGAGCCCACCAGGAAACAACCGGCGTAAACAGAACCAGCAGCGTAAGCATGCCCAGGAATGCAAATAAGTAATAAGCCCATCGCATCACGGCGCGTAGAGTATTCATCAGGGACAATCCCCAACCCCGGCAGAAAGCACTCTCAGGCATCATAAACGCAGACCATTCGGCAGCTACGAAATTTAGACAGCGCTCAATCTTGCGCAGCCGGTGCGGGCAATTCTGTCTCATTCCAATTCGGGTGGGGGTTCGATGTGCTCTGAAGCTCTACTTCCTGCGACCCGCTCCAAGGGCCGCCTTCTGCGCATTCTCGGCGTGGGCTTCGGAATCGCCGTCGTTGTCGGCACCACCATTGGCTCCGGCATTCTGCTCACCCCCGGTGAAATCGCTGCTCAATTGCGCAATCCGTGGCTGGTCTACGCCGTGTGGGTCCTGGGCGGTATTTTTGCCTTTGTTTGCACGCTCTCGGTCACCGAGTTGGGAACCATGCTCCCCCAGGCCGGCGGCTGGTTCGTCTACGCGCGCCGGGCCTTCGGTGAGTACGGAGGGTTTCTTGTCGGCTGCTGCGACTGGATGATGGAATCGGCTGCCATCGCTTACCTGGCGGCCGCATTCGGCGAGTTCGCCGCGGGCTTCGCACCAGCGCTGCGGGACCGCCAAAAGCTGTTGGCAGCCGCGTGCCTGATCGTTCTCATGCTGCTGAACTGGCTGGGCGTGCGCGCCGGCAGCCGCGCCCAGGAGGTCACCAGCCTCATCAAGGCTCTGGCGCTGCTTGCTCTGGTTGCAGCGTGCCTTGTTCTCTCGCCAACATCGCTCCCGGCCGCCGTTCCACAGCGCAGCTTGCTGCACCTGCCGCCCGGGGCCGTGCTGATCGCTCTCATCGCCGCACTGCAACCGATCATCGCCACCTACGACGGCTGGTACGGAGCTATTTATTTCGCTGAAGAAGACGAAGACCCGGCCCGCAACCTGCCGCGCTCCTCCATCCTCGGCGTGCTCGCCTGCGGCGCAATTTTCCTGCTGGTAAATGCGGCTCTGCTTCACGTTCTTTCTATCGACCGGCTGGCGGCTTCGCGATTGCCCGCCGCCGATGCGGCGGGATTGATCTTCGGCGTGCACGGCAGGCAGTTGATTCTCCTGGTTTCCATGGTGGCCGCCGTCAGCACCATCAATGCCTGCCTGCTCATCACGCCGCGCATTCTTTTCGCCATGGGGCGCGACGGTCTGTTGCCCGCATGGCTTACGCAAGTCAATTCCGGCGGCACGCCCAGCCCGGCACTGCTGCTTTGCACAGCGATATCCTTGGGCCTGGTGCTGACCGGCAGCTTCGACACCATCCTGGCCATGACTGCGATCCTGTATGTGGCCGTTTACCTGTCCGGGTTTATTTCGTTGTTCGTGCTCAGAGCACGCGAGCCCGATCTTCCCCGCCCATTCAAAATGTGGGGATATCCTTGGACCAACCTCGCGATTTCGCTGGGCGCAGGAGCGTTCCTCGTCGCGGCCATCGTCGGGGACCTGAAGCACGCGCTGTTCACCCTGGTGGTTATTGCGCTAACCTACCCGCTGTATCGGCTGACGATCAAAATAAGGAGATCCCGCAAGCGTGTTTCATAAGGTGTCTGGGCACGACTTTACAGGCCGCGGAAAGACTCGATGTGTTGAGAGGGCGCGACTTCAGTCGTGCCGCTGAAGCCGGCAATAGCGTCGAGGGCTTCAGCCTCTGAGGAACGCTTCCTTGCGAATTGGTCCCTCCTTCGCCCTTTGCGGCAGCCGCTTTAGTCGCCCGAAACCGGCCGGGAAATCTGAGGGATGGCGGCCATAGCGATGAGGTAATTAATGCGAATACTGGTCATCGGCGGAAATGGTTTTATCGGTACGCCCCTGGTGCGTGAATTGCTTACCGCCGGTCATGATGTCGCTGTTCTTCATCGCGGCGCCGATTCCTCGTCGAACCAGGAAGCTACACAAATCCAGGGCGATCGCAACCGCCTGCGGAACTATGAAAATCGGCTGCGGCCCTTCGCGCCCCAGGTCATCATCGACTTGCTCTTGAGCTCCGGCGCGCAGGCCAGTCAACTGGCGGACCTTGCCTGCAATCTGAATGCGCGCGTGGTTGCTATCAGCAGCATGGACGTGTACCGCGCGTGGGGAATCGTCCTGGGAACCGAACCGGGCGCATTGGAGCCCATGCCCATCACCGAGGATTCCCCCCTGCGCACAGCGCGCCGCGCCTACCCGCCGCAAATGGTCAAGACCATGAAGACCATCTTCGCCTGGCTGAACCCGGAATACGACAAGGTTGCGGTGGAACAGGCCGTCATGAGCGGCAGAACACCAGGCACCGTGATCCGCCTGCCGATGGTTTACGGCCCTGGAGATCGGCTGCACCGAATGTATGGCCTGCTGAAACGGATCGCAGATGGCAGGCCCGCGATCATCCTGCCCGATGACAACGCCGCCTGGCGAGGCCCGCGCGGCTACGTCGAAAATGTGGCCCATGCCATCGCCCTGGCCTCTACGTCGGAGCGCGCTTTCGCCCGCACCTATCACCTTTGCGACGAGCCCAGCCTCACCGAGCTCGAATGGCAGACTAGGATCGCCGCGCAGACCGCGTGGAGCGGGAGATTCGTGGTGCTGCCAAATCAGCAAACGCCCAGGCACTTGGCTATGCCCGGCAATACGTCGCAGCACGTGGTTGCAGATTCCCGGCGAATCCGCACCGAGCTCGGCTACAAAGAGCCGGTCGCGCTTGATGAGGCCATCCGGCGAACCATCGCCTGGGAGCAGACGAATCCTCCCACCGGCCCTTCGTTCCACCAGTTCGACTACGCCGCGGAAGATGCGGCGCTCGCCCAGCCATAGGTGGTACGCGGGATTTCTTCCGCTAGAGGATTTCTCCTTCTGCCATAGACCGGAGGCAACGCTCTTCAATGGCGATTTCAACAAGATATCGCTACTTGGCTTAAAGAGAGCAAGGGCTGCATCCGAAGGAGAAATGCCTTAAATCCAACGCCGCACTCGGCTCCGGTACGCCTCATACTCCTCGCCGAACGTCTCTCGCAGCTTGGCCTCCTCCAGCGGAATCACCATCCACTGCAGGTAAGCCAGAACCAGCGGCAGCACAGCCGGCGGCCACACCTGCCGCAGAAGTCCCGCCTCACCCAGATATGCCAGCGTCAGCCCCACATACATCGGATTCCGCGTCAGCCGATAGGGTCCCCGCGTCACCAGCACCTGCGACGTCTGCCCCGGCACCGTCGTCGTGCTCGCTCCGTGAAAGAGCTTCAGGCCCCACCCCGCGATCACGGCGCCCAACGCAAACAGCCCCGTGCCTATGTCTTCGCTCACCCAATTTGCCCTGTGGGATGGCGCACCGTGCAGCAGAGAAACCTGAAGCGCCAACCCCGCCAAATAGCCCAGGACAAATACCCACGGCACCGGAACCTTCAGCAGCAGCCGTATCGGATTCTTTTGCTTCACGGAGACACCTCTCCAAAACGTGGCCAGAAAAATACACCCGGCGGCCGGCTTTCCACCGGTTTGACTCAACCGCCGCATCTTCGGGGGCCGAATGACTACAGCCTCTTTCAAAATCAGGCTTTGTCACAGGCCACGAAGTTTCGTCGTGCCCAAAGGTGGCCGTAAAACCAAGGGCTTCATAGCTGGCGGAAAAACGATCGGCAACAGGCGCGTTGGAATAAGGGCACGGCTTCAGTCGCGCCAAAAAAGCGAACAAAACCACCGCGGGCTTCGGCCCCTGCAGGATCTCGGCTGTGCGGCGCCGAACCATTCTTGAAACACGCTCTATGTTTTTCGCAGAAAGTACGAGGGATGCAAATGGGATTTCGCGCGAGGCAGGGCTAATCGCTCTTGATCGCCGTAGCGTGATTGTCGACGAACGTAACCGTCCAGCGTTTCCCGTCGGTGTCGTAAGTGACCGTGCGGTTGCCCTGTTCCCCGTCGGTGCTCAGCGCCTTCTGGCCGATCGCGGTCCGTGTTTGCAGCTCGTTCATGCCAGACCTGACCTGGTGCGCATCAATCGCCGCCCACACCTCCTTGGGCCAGTTGTCGTAGATGGTGTGCGGATCGTCGTAGTAGAAAAGGATGTCGCAGAAGTACTCTTCCTCGCTGCCCTCGATGATGCCGATGGGCGTAGCGTAGAGTGCGGGGCTGCCGGGCAGCGCGAACACCGCAAACACCTGGCGCGTTCCGTGGCTGATGCCGTCATCTTCGTGCGCCGGCGGCACTGCCTTCACGATTTTTTTGATGTCCAGCAGCTGGTCCGAGGGGATGAGGCCCACGCGCTTGAAGACGATGCTGCCCCGGTAAGGATAATACGGCATGGTGTAGCCGTTCTTCATCCACACGCTGGTGCCCACCAGCTGCAGCGTATCTTCGTAGTGCTGCATGAACTTCATGCGCACCACGGCCAAGTCGTCGGAGCTCGGCTTCTGGTTATCGGCAGAAGCGGGAGCCACGCCCGGGTTGCGGCGATGCTCATAGACGGAAAACAGGTAGATGCCGCCGATCAGGAGCGTGACCAGAGTAGGTAAGAGGGCTTTTTGCCAGGTCTTCACTGCGTTTCCATCGAATAGATCAGTTGCTAGATCGGCCGTCGCGCCGGCGCGAACTCCGAGCGATAGCGGCTATAGAAGAAATAAATCAGCAGGCCAATCACCAGCCACGCGAAAAACGCCATCCACGTCAGGATCTCCAGCCCCATCATCAGAAGGATACAGAAGACGATGCTGAGCACGGGAAACACCGGTCCCAGCGGCGCGCGGAAGCCGCGGTGACGGTCAGGCTCGCGGTAGCGCAGGATAATGACCGCTGCCGAGACCAGCACAAAGGCGAACAACGTGCCGATGTTCGAGAGGTTCGCAACCGTGCCGATGTCGAGCAGGCCGGCGGGAACGCCGACCACAAAGCCGGCGACCCAGGTGGAAAAGGCCGGGGTGCGGAACCGCGCGTGAATGCGGCTGAAGACCGACGGCAACAGGCCGTCGCGCGACATGGCGAACCAGATGCGCGCCTGGCCAAGCTGAAACACCAGAATTGACGAGATCATGCCCATCAGCGCACCCAGCAGCACGAAGAGCCGCACCCAGTGCAGCTCCGCGCCGCCGTACTGAATCGACAGACGCTTGAGCGAGTTGACCACCGGCGCGGCGTCGCCCATGACTGATTGCCAGGGCACGATGCCGCTGAGCACGATGGCCACTCCGCCATACAGCAGCGTGCAAGCCACCAGCGTGGCCAGGATGCCGATGGGTAAGTCGCGCTGTGGATACTTGCATTCCTCCGCCGCCGTCGACACCGAATCGAAGCCGATGTAAGTGAAGAAGATAATGGAACCGCCGGTGAGCACGCCCGACCAACCTTCGGGCATAAACGGATGCCAGTAGTGCGGCTTGATGAAGCTGGCCCCGGCAAAGATGAAAACCAGGATCGCCGCCATCTTCACCAGCACCAGGATATTGTTGGTCCGCGCCGACTCGCGGATACCGCGCACCAGCACCACGGTGAGAATCATCACGATCAGAAACGCAGGGATATTGAAGCCGAAGTGCCAACCCGGATTGTAAAGATTGTTTCCGGCAAAATCCTGCAACCCGGTGGGCAAGTAGGCGGGCGAGATCCACATCAGCGCCGGATGGATTCCGAACCAGTCCAGCAGGTCCACGATGTGCGCGGCAAAGCCCACGCTCACGCTCATGTTGCTGAATGCGTATTCGAGAATCAGGTCCCAGCCGATGATCCACGCCACCAGCTCGCCCATCGTGGCGTAGGTATAGGTGTACGCCGAGCCGGCGATGGGAATCATCGACGCCATTTCGGCGTAGCAAAGGCCTGTGAAGCCGCAGACAATGGCCACAAAGACCAGCGAGACAGCCAGTGCGGGGCCGGCGCCGGGCCGGCCCGCCATGGCCGTGTGCAGGATCAGAAAGTGGAGCAGCGGAGTGTTTTCGATGGAGGGCGTCGAGAACTTCTGCCCCGCCATGGCCGTGCCAATCACGGTAAAAATGCCCGAGCCGATCACCGCGCCGATGCCCAGCGCGGTAAGCGACCACGGCCCTAGAGTCTTTTTGAGCGAGTGCTCAGGCTCCTCGGAATCGCGGATCAGCTTGTCAATCGACTTGCAGGCCAGCAGTTGGTTAGGCAGAGCAGGTCTCCTTACGACAGTTGTCAGTTTTCAGTGATCCGCGGGGAGACGGCAGTTTGCAGCTCCCCAGCCCATGCTCACATCAAAAAGCACGCCTTCCGCGTCTGCAGGAAAAACTGACCCCTGAAACTGATCTCTGACAACTGTTTTTACCGCTTTGACTGTCCGCGCGCCATTTTCTTCACTTTTTTCTTATTCGCGCCGCGCGCGGTGGTGCGCTTGGCCTTGGGAGCGGCCTTCTTGCGCGCCGCCCGCTTCAACTTCTTACGTTCCAGTTTATCTTCAACTTTCTTGGTATCAGCCACTTGTTTCCTCTTTCCGTCGCATGTCGTTTGCAGGGATTCCCGCGCGTCGGCGAGTGCGATCCTTATGGTAACAGGGCGATTGGGACACCGAAAAGCCGCGCGCAGCGTACAATGAAAGCAGACCTGAGTTTCCGGCCTGCTCGACTCCGGCTGACCATCCGCTCCTGACGAGCTCAGCACCTCCACGCAGCAATCACCCGGTTCACGGGAGTTCGTCATGCGTTCCAATCAAATCCACATCGCCCTCGCGCGAGGCATCAATCGCTTTGAAGTGTGTCAATTGGTTTCAAAGGGCGTGAAAGCCACGCACCGCACCGGCTCGCGTTTTGAAGACTCCATCAACGACGTGCTGCAATACCTGGGCACCCACGAAACGCCCCAGGACGGTCTCCATCAATCCGCGGCGCAGATAGCCGCCGGCAAAATGAAGCCTGCCGCATAGCCAGGTGCGCCGCTGACGCCTGGCCGACCAACGCAGACGCAAAAAGGGACGGCAGCAATGCCGTCCCTTTTCTCTTGAATTCCGAAGCTGGTTTGCTTTCGTGTTTCGATGTCCAGTTTTTAGACAACCTGGACGTTCTCAGCCTGCCAGCCCTTGGGGCCCTTGGTCACGTTAAACTGGACCTTCTGGCCTTCCTGCAGGGAACGGAAACCGTTCGACTGGATCGCCGTGTGATGGACGAAGACGTCCTCGCCGTTTTCGCGGCTCAAAAATCCAAATCCCTTTGCGTCATTGAACCACTTGACTGTGCCTTGTTCCATGAGTGTTGCTCCTTATGTTACTGATGTACCGCCGAACGCAATGTGAAAGTGTTGCGAGTAGGCGGTAACCCGGAACAGGCAAGGACTTCCGATCGAATTCTACGATTGAAGTAAGTATAACATGAATAGGACCATCCGCCTCGCATTTCGTAGTGGCGCGCAGGAGACAGCGTTCTTCGCAAACGGCCGGCCGAGCCCCTTGCAGAGGCAGAGAACACTCCAGGTGGCAAGAGGTGACGCATGACCCTCCAAGCAGACCGGGTACTGGTGCTGAATCCCGGCGCCACGTCCACAAAGTTCGGCATCTTTACGCGCGCTGGCGAGGAGCTGTCCCGCAATCTGCGCCACGGCGACGACGAGATCCGGCTCTTTCGCGGGCGGCCCATGCTCGACCGGCTCGACTACCGGTTTGGCATGCTCCGGAATGCGCTCCAGGAGGCCGGATACAGCGAGACTGGAAAGGACGGCGAAAGCTGGGCCGCCGTAGCCGGCCGCGGCGGACTGCTCCCGCCCATGGATTGCGGCACCTACCTGGTGGACGACGCCATGATCGAGGAGCTGCGCCTCGCGCGCCGCGGAGAGCACGCCTCCAACCTGGGCGCGGTGCTGGCCCTCCGCTTTGCGCGCACCGCCGGGGTCAACGCTTACATCGTGGACCCCGTGACCGCGGACGAGTGGCAGCCCTGCGCCCGAATCAGCGGTTCCCCGCTCGTAAGCCGGGTGTTTGTCGGCCACGCCCTCAACACCAAGGCTGTAGCCCGCCGCTATGCCCGCCGGAAGGGCCGCGCCTACGCAGACCTGCGCCTGATTGTGGCCCACCTGGGCAGCGGCATCACGATATCCGCGCATCGCGGTGGCCGCATGATCGACAGCAATTCCATTGAGGAGGGACCGTTTGGCCCGGACCGCACCGGCTCGCTGCCGGCGCGTGCGCTCGCGAGGCTCTGTTTCAGCGGCAAAATGACCGCGGCCGAGCTCGATCGCCATCTCTTCGGTAACGGCGGTCTGTCCGCATATCTCGGTACCCGCGACCTGCTCGAAGTGGAGCGGCGCATCGATGCTGGCGATGCCTTCGCCGCGCAGGTCTTTGAAGCGCTGGTCTACCAAGTCGCCAAGGAAACGGGCGCCATGGCCGCCGTGCTGGCCGGCAAAGTAGACGCCGTGCTGCTGACCGGCGGAATGGCGCACTCTGAGCGCGTCCTCACCATGCTGCGGCCGCAGATCGAGTGGATCGCGCCCGTCACCGTCTATCCCGGCGAGGACGAGCTGCACGCGCTGGCCGAAGGCGTCTTCCGCGTGCTGGACGGCGAGGAAGAGGCCAAAGCGTACTTCAAAACCCGTCCCGCGTCTGGGCACGACTCTTAGTCCTGCCGATAGACCCGTCCCGTGTCACGGCACGACCTTCAGAGGCCGCAGAAAAGCTCCTGGCCGAGAGGCTTTGTAACCAGGGCGCGACTTCAGTCGAGCCGAAAAATGCCATAGAGCCGATATGGGCTTCAGCCCCGAGCCATCCAACGCAATTCCGTCATATCATTCTTAAAAAGCGCCACAATCAGTTCGGTCCGGGAGTAAGATATCGCCATGATCTGGACGCTGCTCCTGGACATCGACCGGGCCTTGTTCTGGTGCTTCGTCATTTTGCTCGTCATCGGCGTTTTGAGCTGGGCGCGCGGCGGTTGGCAAACCCGATTTGAGCGGCCCGCCAGGCAGCTCGCCCACGGCCGCGTCGAGCTTCGCCCCAGTTGGTTCGGAATCTCCTGGTTTGGAATGATCGCCGCGCTGATGGTGACCGTGGCCATCAATTTCGCACGCCATCGCGCCGACCTGGTGATCATCGTGCCCAGTTGCCTGCTGGCCGGCATGTTGCTCTTCGACATTCCCAGAACCATCGTCGTCAGCAGCCACGGCCTGGAAGAGCGCTATTGGCTGCGCAAGAACAAATGCATTCGATGGAGTCAGATCGTGGAAATTGAATCCGACTTGCGTGGCCGCTCCGTCACCATCAAGGCCGCCGACGGCACTCGCATTGTCCACAGTTTTGTCCTCTCCGGCCGGGCCAGGTTTTTACAGGAGATCAAAGACCACTGCGGCGAACACCTCCCCGCCGATTTCCCGCGCGAGCCGCTCGAAAGCACTTAGCCCTAATATTGTTCACTTAATTATCCTGATCGCTTTTGCGATGTCGATGCGTGGCCGAGGTTCGGTTTGGCGTGGGCGGAGAGGAAAATTGCCCATCTTGCGTTTGACGCCACGAGGATTGCGCCGATTGCGGCTGGAGACCGCACGTTCCTCGATAATCTCGTCGAGAACAGCGTCATGAAATGCCCTCTTCTGCCGAGGGGGTGCCGTTTCGTGGCGTTCATCTTGACCCTTGCCATCGTCCCAGCCACTTTCAGAATCAGCTTGGGAACGAAGTTCAGATGTTTTTTCTGCGCTTCGTTCCATCGTTGGAAATCTTTTTGCATGGCTAAACGACCCAGACTCGCACGTGGAATCTCCATCCCCTTCGATGGCCACCTTTCGGGTTCCATCAACCATGTATTCGGCCTGCGACGGTACCAGCGCTTCGACCTCACGCCGCCGCCGGTCTGTCCATCGCCGGCTTCCCACCCGGCCTTCGTTCCTGCCAACAGCGTCCAACTCTGGTTTTCGATCCGCGGGCGCATCCGCACCAGGCGCGACCAGGGCAACCAAAGTTCGCGGTCGCCTCCAGCCCCACTCGCGCCCCCTGGCCCGCCAGGGACCGATAAAACTCTCTGCCTCGGCCCCATGCATCCGTCGCCGTTCTGCGTACTCTCCCATATCCGTCTCCATATACGCGACCTGCTGAAAACGAAGATGGAAATCACAGCCTATAATCATCCTGCTCGGCTCCTGCTCCCAGCCCAAGGTCGTTTCGCCACAACCCATGTACTCAGCTTGAAGGAGCCGACGCTGTCATGTCATCAGGCCCAGATCTTGGGACCGGGGATGCCACGTGCCCAAAGTACTGGGTTAGAGACTTAGCCGGAAGACGCTCCATTTGCACGGCGCGCGCGTTCCGGCTTCTAATGGAGATACCCACGGCGATTCTCTCCGCCGCGGCCCGGCCTTCTTCCCCATCTTTTTTCGCAAGGAGTCCGCATGACCAGTGCGTACCTGCAACGCATTGCCACGGCTGTTCCGGACCACGACATTCACCAGAGCTTTGTCGATTTTGCCGCTGAAATGCTGGCCGATCCGCGTGCCCGCTCCATTTTTCAACGCCTGGTGGCCAAGTCCGACATTCGCCATCGCTACTCCTGCCTGCAGCGCGTTCAATCGCCCGACGGGTTTGCCGCCGACGCCTACTCCTTCTATGCCAATGGCCGCTTTCCCACCACTGCCGAGCGCATGAAGGTCTTCGAGGCTGCCGCGCCAAAGCTTGCGCGTTGTGCCCTCGACCGTCTGGCGCTCCGCAACGAAGAGCGCAAGCGCATTCGCCACGTTCTGGTCACATGCTGCACCGGCTTTTACGCGCCCGGCCTGGACTTCGAGATTCTCGATCATCTCGGTCTTCCCGATTCCACCGAACGCACCTTCGTCGGCTTCATGGGTTGCTACGCCGCTATCAACGCGCTCAAGCTGGCGCGCCACATCGTCCGCTCAGAGCCGGATTCGTGCGCGCTGGTCGTCAACCTGGAGCTGTGCTCACTCCACTTCCAGCAAAGCCAGGAGTTGGGCGACGTGCTCGCGTTCCTGCTCTTCAGCGACGGCTGCTCTGCCGCGCTGGTGGGCAGCGATGCAGCCGGCTTCGCCATGGACGGCTTTCACGCCCTGCGCCTGGAGAACTCACGCGAGCTGATCACTTGGCGCGTGGGCGATATGGGCTTCGATATGTTTCTCTCTGCGCAGATCCCCTCGCAGATTGCCAAAGGCATGCGCGAACACGCCTCCGCCGTTCGCCCAGACGGCGACATCGATCTCTGGGCTGTTCATCCCGGCGGCCGCGCCGTGCTCGACGCCGTGGAAGATGGACTGGGGCTGGGGCCCAATGCGCTGCACGCTTCGCGCTGCATCCTCTCGCGATTCGGAAACATGTCTTCCGCCACCGTGATGTTTGTTCTCGAGCAGCTCATGCAGCAGGCGCGGCCCGGGCAACAGGGCTGCGCGCTCGGTTTCGGTCCCGGCGTGGCGGCGGAGATCATGCGCTTCCATGCCGTCTAGTTATCAATCCGCTCCATCGTTCGCCGCGCGCGCCGTGCTCTCGGAGCTCATGGACGAGCCCTCGAGCTACGAGGAGCTGCGCGGCTGCCTGCGCGATCTGGAGCGCGTGAACCGCACCGTGCTGGCCTACCAGCCCACGCTACGGTGGCTGCGCCAGTTCGCCGGTCCCGCTATTGCGCCGTTGCACATTCTCGACGTGGGCTCCGGCGGCGGCGACATGCTGCGCCGCATCGAGGCCTGGGCACAGCGCCGCGGTCTTCCCGTGCGCCTCACCGGCATCGATCTCAATCCGCACGCCACGCGCGCGGCCCGCGAGTTCACCCGCGCCGCGAGCCGCATTCAATGGGTCCCGTCCGACGCGTTTGCGTACCGTCCGCAGCGGCCTGTCGATATCATAGTCAGCTCGCTCTTCACGCATCATCTGAGCGACGATGAAATCGTCCGCTTTCTCCAGTGGATGGAGCGGATCGCCGTGCGTGGCTGGTTCATCAATGACCTATCGCGCGGACGCGCCTCCTACGTTCTCTTCATGCTGCTGGCGCGGCTCATGCGCTGGCATCGCTTCGTCCGGCATGACGGGCCGGTCTCCATCCAGCGCAGCTTTACAGCCAAGGACTGGCGCGGCTACATCCAGCGCGCCGGGCTCACGCGGTTGCCGATCGACATCTTCGCAGCCCGGCCCGGACGTCTGTGCGTTTCACGGGTCAAGCCATGATGGCTCCCGGCCACAGCAGCGAACCGGAGGCGCTCATCATCGTCGGCGGTCCCGCCGGCGCGGCTCTCGCCATTCATCTTGCGCGCAGCGGACGGGCTGTCGAGCTCATTGAACAATCCGCTGTTCCGCATCACAAGGTCTGCGGCGAATTCTTGAGCCACGAAGCTGTGGCGTTTCTCGATGCGTTGAGCGTCGACTTGCGCGCGCTCGGCGCTGCGCCCATCCATGGCGTTCGTCTGGCAGCGTGCCATTGGATTGCGTCATGCGAGCTGCCCTTTGCAGCGCTCAGACTTTGGCTGCGCGCCCGTGAAGCTTGCGTTCCTGACAGTTGGGTCCGCGGACCTGTAGCATATGGCAGTGAGAATCCGCTCTGCCCTGGCTGCAAGCCTCATCGCCTGCGCTGCGCTGGCCTCGGCCGCACAAACCTCCGGCGTGCTCGGCGACTGGCTGACTCCTGCCGGCTCCGTCGTTCGCATCGAGAAATGCGGCGCGGACGTATGTCTCAGCATCGCTGTCCTGGCGCCCAACGTTCCCATCACCGATATTCACAATCCCGATCGAGGGCTGCGCAGCCGCTCGCTTTGCGGACTCCAAATCGGCAACGGCTTTACGTTGAGCGGCGCCAACCACGCCTCCGGCGGCAAGCTCTACGATCCCAAGACGGGCAAAACGTATCGCGGCGAAATGACCGCCGATGGCGCCGGGCTTCACCTGCGCGGCTACGTCGGCATTCCGCTCTTCGGCGCATCGGAAACCTGGACGCGAACGACTGCGCCCGTAAGGCCGTGCCCTGCCGAGCGAACTCACTAAGGACGAGATGAAACCAATACCGGCGCAATCACCTGGGGCGAGTATTGAACATCCGGGAGATCGCGCGGCCCGATATGCTGGAAGGAGATGCGCTACGCCACACATTTCCTGCTCTCAGCGCTCTCGGCAGCGCAGTTCCCCGCGCCCACGGTGCCGGAGATTGCCTTCCTAGGCCGCTCCAACGTGGGCAAATCGAGCCTGCTGAATGCGCTCGTAGGCGAGAAGGCGGCCAAAGTCTCCTCCACGCCGGGCCGCACCCGCGCCATTAACTTTTTCGCGCTCATGGACGCAAACCAAAACCAGAAAAAAATCTTTTCCGACCTGCCCGGCTATGGCTACGCGAAAATTTCCAAATCCATCTCCGCTCAGTGGCCCGGGTTCATCGAGCCGTATCTGGTCGAGCGCGAAACTCTCGCCCTGTGCGTATGCCTGGTCGACTCGAACATTCCGCCACGCCCTGCCGATCGTCAGTTGCTCGACTGGCTGCGCGCCGCGGGCCGCGAATTCGTGGTCGCCGCCACCAAGATCGACCGCCTCAGCGGCAACGAGCGCGCGCGCCATCTGGCTGCACTGCGCAACGGCCTGGGCGTGGATCGGATTCTAGCCGTTTCCGCAAAAACCGGCGCAGGGATCGGGGAATTGTGGGCGAGGATTGAGAAGCAGGGACAGTGGACCAGGCACTAAAACAGCCGTAGGCGGGTTGCCGCCTCTCTATTCAAGCACCGGCCATAGTGTGGGCGACTGAAACTGACAACTGACTACTAACTGTTTATTCCACCACCAAACGCAGGCGGCGCCACGCAGCCGGTAGATACCGCGGCGCCAGGCGCACCCAGCGGCGATTCAAGTGGTCGCCGGGAGCCATCCGATCAAGCAACCGTACATCGAAGGCGCTGGCGGGTTGCTTCCAATCGTGCGGGATGGAAACAAAGTCGAAGCGTTTGTCTGCGGGCAGCGGCTGCGCCTCAATGCGTCGCGCCCCGCGGGCAAGAAACTCCGCGATCTCCCCTACGCCTGCCCCTGACTGAGGGTGCTGCGCATCCGGCAAGGCCGGCGCGTCCGGCGCCAGCAGATCGGGCTGCACGCCACGCTCCGCCATCTCTTTCAATATCGATTCCGGCGCAACCGTAAGCCCCACGGCTACCGGCTGCTTCTTGCGAATCTCGTTTTTCAGGATGCGCAGCGCCTCGTCAAGCGAGTTCACCACAAAGTCAATCGCGCCCTCGTGCATGGCTCTGCGCAGCGCCGGCGCATCGGCCGAAGCCGCAAGTGAAGCCGCACCGGCAATGTTGGCCGCGCGCAGCAGCCGGCAAACCGCCGCGTCGGGCTCACCAGCGTAGAGCAGCTTGCCGCCCAGACCAGTCTCCGGATCCATCTCGCGCGCCATGCAGGCGTAAAGGCGATACACCGCCAGCATCTCCGCCGCGACTCCCGCGCCCGGCGCACGCGCTTCTGGATTTTCAGGGAAAGTGAGCATCACCCTGAATGTAATTATCAGGGTCGGAGATCAGGGATCAGAGAACAGAGATCAATTTTTAGTGCAAGTGTGAACAGGGATCAGTTTTCAGCGCGCAATGTTGGGCGCTCCGTTTCTTCTCAAGTTGTGTCGCGGATCGGCAAGGAAGCCACACATCTCAATCAGCGGGCTTTTTCTGATCTCTGATCTCTGCCCGTCACCACTCCGAGTAGGTCTTGCCGTCCGAGCCCGTTTCGTCAGAGCCGGAGTGCACATCGTCGATGCCCGGCTCGCTCTCATCAAGCGAATACATGGCGTCGCTCTGGTCGGTGACCCAGGTATCGCTGGCGTGGGTCATGGGGTCTTCTGGAATTACCTTGAGGTATCCGCTCTGCACCAGGTCGTCGAGCGACTGCGGCGCCTTGCCCTTGTCCATGGTGTACGAGGCAATGGCCTCGCGCATCACATGCAGGTCCTCCTTGAGCACCGCCTCTTTGGCATGTTTCACCACGGTCGTGTATCTGGGCACGGCCAGCATGGTGAGAATGCCAATGATGGCCATCACGATGATCAGCTCAATGAGCGTGAAGCCCGCGGATTGGTTGCAATGCCTGCGCAAAATGAGTCCTAAAAGCAGTTATCAGTTGTCAGATTTCAGTGATCAGTCCTCAAACGCATCGTGTTCCACACAGCCATCTGACAACTGATCACTGACAACTTCCTTTCTCACCACGTCGAATACTTCGTTCCATCCAGCGCCGTTCCCTGCGACTTCGAATATACGTCGAAGACGCTATCGCCGCTGTAGGAGTCCGAATCCGGATCGTCCTGCATGGAGCGCAATCCCCAGTCCGTGTCGCCGGTCATGGGGTCCACCGGGATGCGGCGGAGAAATTTCAGCTTCTTGCCCTGCACATCCACGCCGTCCACCAGTGTCTGCAGGTCGGGCGGATAGTTCTGGCTGTTCACCTTGGTCTGAAACGCGCCGCGGTCGGCTGCGTCCTTGTACTTGTCGATGGCGTCGCGCATCATCCACAGGTCGTAACGCAGCTCGCGCTCTTTTTGCCGCTTCACCTGGAAAGTTGCTATCGGAATGGCCGCCGATGCCAGGATCGACAGGATAAAGACGGTGATGATGAGCTCGACAAGCGTAAGCCCACGCTCACCCTCCCCAACAGCCTTGGCCCGCATTGGCTCGCGCCGCAATGGCAGCGCTTGAAGACTCGGGTTGGACGACATCCACAAGATTACTTCACCACAATTTCAGCCTGTGAGGTCTGCGCGGTCGCCTGCTGCTGCTTGCTCGTCATCGCCCCGGCGCGGGTCATGGCCAGGCTGGTCGGACCCGCAGCCTTGGCCTGAAATGTTAAGACGCACAAGGTCCCCGAACCGCTCACACCTGAGCTTCCCGGCGGACGTGAAGCCACCACCGTCACATTCCCAGGCCCATCGTCGCGATGAATCAGCGCCGTAGCCTGACCGCCGCGGCTCAGGAAATCGCCGCCTGTCACGTTCACCAGCGTCAGCTTGGCCGGATCGTAGCGGAACTCCAATGGAACCGAGGAGATATCGCTGCCGTCATTGATTTCGATGGGCACCTGAAAATTGGAGCCCACTGGCACCGGCGCGGCCGGCGGAGCAAACGTAAAGCTCAACGTCCCCGGAGAAGCTGCCGCCGGCCGCGGTTGAGCTGCGGTTCCCGGAGGCGCGGCTGTCATGGGCGTCGGGGCTGGCGTCCCGGCGGACGGCGGCGTGGCCGGATTTTCCGGCGGAAGTACGTTGGCGGGGTGCGATACCGGCGGCGGCGTCTCCATGTTTCCGGCGCCGGAGCGAATCTGGCTCAGCGCCTGCATCGCAGCCTCCGGAGCGCTCGCCGCCGGAATGGTCCCGTAACCGGGCTGGGTCAGCGCGGCCGGGTGCGGCGCCGGTTCCGTGCTGTCCGGGATGGGAGCCGAGACGCGCCTCAGTTCAATCGACTGCCCCTCGCCGGTATCGATGGCGCGCAGGTTCTCCTCGTCCAGATCCTGCCCACGCACCACGTGCGGCACCACCACAAACACAATATCGTCGTCCTGAATCGTGTGGTCTTTCGACCCGAACAGGTATTTGAGGATGGGAATCGAGCTGAGACCTGGAATGCCACTCCAGCTCTGCATATCCTGGTTGTCCACGATCCCGCCCAAGATGCTGGCTTCACCCTCTTTCAGCCGGATCACCTGGTCGGCGATGCGCTGGCTCAGGATTGGCTCCGTCACACCCTCAATGGTCTCGCTGCCGCTTTCCGAGCTGACCTCGCAGTGCACCTTCAGCGTCACATCGTTGTTGTAGTGCACGGTGGGCGTGATCTCCACCTTCACGCCCACGTCGATGTACTGGAACTGCGTCTGCGCATACCCGATCGCGGCCGTTGCGGTAATGCCCGGCGCCGAATACGATCCGGTGGCAATGGGGATCTTGGAGCCGATGGTCAGCGTCGCCTTCTGCCCATCTGTCGCGCGGATGCGCGGGTCCTGCAGAATCTGCGTGTCGGTGTCGGTAAGCAGCAGGTTCAGCGTGGCTGAGCCTACGGTGATGGCGAAATCGTTAGAGTTCAGGTGCGCAATGTTCGAGAGGGTAAGGCACTGTCCGTTGCTATTGGCGGTGCAGTTGCTGGTGGTTGAGGTACTGGAGGTGGTGGTACTGGTGCTGCTGGTCGAGGTGGGCGGCAGCAACTGCGCCCCGATACTGCTCGGCCACTGGAGACCCAGCGTCTTCTCCCAGTTTTTGCTCACCTCGAGCACGCCAAAATCCACCACCACTTCCGAACGCGGCTTGTCGAGATCGTTGATGAGCTTCTCCGCCAATAGCAGTTCGTCGGGCGTGCCCCGCATCACGATCGCGTTCTGGCTGGCCACGCCGTATACCTTGGCGTTGGGCAGCACGTTGCGCAGCGCCGTCTGCACGTCGTTCAAATCGTTCTGCTGCCAGGCATTGGTCAGGTAGAAGGTCTGCACCGCCTGCTCGTCGAGCTCGGTGCGCTTCACGCGCGTGTTCTGGGCCACGAAAATGGTGTTCGAAGTCACGGGTCGCCAGAAGGTGTTGGACATGGCGCCCACAATGCGCAGCGCATCCATCAGCGTTACATTGCTCAGGTCCACCTGGATGCGTTTCGAGGTGTAGTCGGGATCGAAGAGCACGTTGATCCCGGCCGCCTTGCCGATGGCTTGGTAAACCACCTTGGCGTCTTCGTTCATGTGCAGCGTGATCGGTTCATTCTGGAACGGCTTCAGCTGCACTGGCGAACCCATTTCTTCAAGCTCCTGCTGCTCGCCCACCGGCTCCGGCGTGGCGGGACCAATAGGAGCCGGCTCCAGGCCCTGCGCATGACGAACCTTGGCAATCCCCTGCCGCGCCGCCTCGTTGCCGGGGTCAATCTCCTGGGCGTGCAGGAATTCTCCCAGCGCCCCCTGCAGGTCGCCGCTCTGGAATAGCTTGCGGCCCTCCGTCACGTGCATCGAGGAATCGGTGGTCCGCACCCGGTCCAGCGCGGTGCGGTAGCGCAGATCCTTGGGATTCTTGTGGAGCGCCTTCTGGTAGAGATTGAAAGCGGCGTCGTAGTCCTGCCGCGCCTCGGCGTCTTGCCCGCGCTTGAAATCGGTGTTGGCCGACTGGGCAAACACGCGCGTGGCCGGCAACAGCATGGCCAGCAGCGCAACCGCCAAAATGGCTCGGTACGGCCGTCTCGCGGATGCGCGCCTGAGTCTCTCCATCCTGCTCCCGGATCCAATCTTCATCTTTGGCAAATAATGCCTCATTTTAGCAAAGCTCCACTGGGCGAACTGCGGTGTGAACCGGCTGCCAAACCTTTTTGCATCTAACGTCAAACCCACGCCGGGCACCGAAAACCCGCCCGATGCTACGATGAGGAATCGGGGAGGCTTCCGCGTGGCCCGCCAAACCAGTCATGTTGTCGTTCCGCGCGACGCTTCCGCCGCCAAAAAACCCGTTCGCCCCCGCGACCCGGTGGCCAGCGGTGAGCGCGACGCCGCCCAAAACCGCGTCGCCGGACACAACTACTTCCTGCTGGAAAAATACGAGGCCGGCGTAGCCCTGCGCGGCACTGAGGTCAAGTCCATCCGCGAGGGCAAAGCCAACCTCAAGGATTCCTATGGACTGATCAAGGACGGCGAAGCCTTTCTCCTCAACATGCATATCGGTTCCTATTCGCATGGAAACATGGCCAATCACGATGCCCTGCGCACGCGTAAGCTTCTGCTGCACCGGGATGAAGTACGCAAACTACTCTCGAAGACGCAGATCAAGGGCCATACGCTCATTCCCACGCGCCTCTATTTCCGCAATGGGCGCGTCAAGTGCGAGCTGGCCCTGGCCAAGGGCAAGCAGGACTGGGACAAGCGCGAAACCGAGCGCCGCCGCGAAGCCGACCGCGAAGCAAGAGCTGCCATTAACGCCAACAAGCATCGCATGGGAAGATAGCGTTTTCAGCGCTTTAGCGGACTCAGCGGACTCAACGGATGTTAGCGGGGGTTGCGGCGCAAGTGGAGCTAGCACCGCAGCATGGTGAATTCGCAATGACGGCCAACAAACTGGGTGCCCCAGGCCCCGATTTTAGGACCTCAAAAGCAGAATCTTGACGGTCACTGCATTTGAAGTCTTTTCCCAACCGGCCCCCGCCTATCAACACTCCGACCCCTTTCGCGTCTAAAATGCTGGAATTGCAATCGTGGAGAGAATCGATGCGCACTCTGCCTTGTTTATGCCTTATTGGCTCTGGACTTACCCTTGCCGCGCTGCCCGGTCTCGCCCAGCAGCCCGAATTGCATACTGTCCCCCCTCCAAGCACCAGCCAAACCACCGGCCAGGCCAAGCCCTACCAGGTGGTCCTGCCCGTCACCGTGCGCAACAAGCATGGCGAACTGGTCCCGAACCTCACCGCCGCCGACTTCACACTCACCGAGGACGGCAAGCCCCAAACCATCAAGAGCTTTACAACCCAGGGCGATCTGCCTTTCCGGCTCGGGTTGCTGGTCGATACCAGCCAGACTGTCGAGCCGGCCATTGCCGCCGAGCGCGCCGCCGCCGAGAAGTTCGTGGCACAGATGATCCCCGCCGATCCGCCTAAGGACTCCAAGCAGGACAACAAGGCCTTCCTCATCCACTTCGATAACGAGGTCGAGCTGCTGCGCGACTTTACCGATTCCCGGGAAAAGCTGGACCAGGAACTGGAAAACATGGGACCTACTTCGGCGGAGCACAACAATCCGCAGGGCCCCGAAACCAGCGATGGCAGTGACAATGGCGGCTATGGCGGACGTGGCGGCCAGCGCGCCAGCCACGGCGGCACGCAGGTCTACGACGCGATTTTCCTCGCCTCCGACGACCTGATGAAGTCCAGCTCCGGCCGCAAGGCGCTTATCGTCTTCTCTGATGGCGTAGACCGCAACAGCAAAGAAACCCAGAGCGACGCTATTGACGCCGCCGAGCACTCCAACACCATCGTCTACTCCATCTATTTCCGCGGCGGCGAGGAGCGGGAGAGCGGCTTTCCGGGCATGGGCCGGCACGGCGGAATGGGCGGCGGCTACCCGGGGAGCGGCGGTGGATGGCCTGGCGGTGGCGGAGGCTATCCCGGCGGTGGTGGCGGACGCACCCAGCAGGCCCCCATCGACGGCAAGAAAGTGATGCAGGATATCGCCAATCGCACCGGTGGTCAGTTCTTCGAAGCCAAGAAAACCGCCAACTTCGAGGATATCTACAACGAGATCGCCAAGACCCTCCAGGCCCAGTACGTCCTCACCTACGTCTCTGATCAGCCGGATGATGATGGCGGCTACCACAAGATCGTCCTCAAGCCGAAGAACGAAAAGGACGGCCTCGTCGTGATCACCCGCGAAGGGTACTACGCCCCCGGCAGCGCGAACTAAGAATGCTTTTAGTGGCTTCAGGAACCTGAAAGGCCAGGGCAATCGCATTTGGAATGGTGCCCGGTAGTGTTGATTTCAGGTTCATACGTACCCCCCCCGGGGGGGTGCGTGGGATTCTGCGATGAAGTTCCTTGTTTTCTGATGGTTGGATGCGTTTTCGGGTGCGATTAACATGCGGATTTGTGCAAGAAAACTTAGAATTAGAAGTGGTTTCATAACCCGTCTGTCATCGTCCCTCAGGGGCTAAAGCCCCACGTTTTTTAAGGAACTTATTGGCACGGCTGAAGCTGTCCAGTGCCGGGACATTCTTTACAGTTTGTCTCCAGACATACTTTACAGTTGGAGGAGGTTCGCCGGGCACGGGTCCACGATCGTGGACCCGTGCCCGGCGAGGTCGATCTGGCGCAGCAGGGTGCTGGCATAGAACACCCAGACGCGGTTTCCATATCTCTCCAGCCGCACCGGCTGATGCGCCAGCGCCC
>JASHRF010000121.1 GCA_030037545.1 Acidobacteriaceae bacterium
GGCACTGGATTCTGGAGCGGCCACGAGTGCCTGGGAGCATTTCTTCACAGCATAGCGGAACGGCGAAGTTAACCCGCAACGAGCGGCAAAAATATATTTCCCGCCGAATGAGGGCGATGCGGGCGCTGCGGCCTTTGCAAGGACTTGACAGCGGCATGGGGTGCAGTCCGGCAAAGCAAAGAAGAGGACTGCTTCAAAAGGAGGGCTGTTTTTTAAAGTGCGATTGCCCTGCAGGAGGATGCGCTCCATCCCCAGGGCGGCGCTTATTTTCTCCAAATGCTGTGTTACGGGTCACAACCTCGTCCATTCTCTCCCGGCCTATAATGGGCCACGATTTCATACCAGGAAACGGCTGACGCCGCAGTGCGGATTCCTGTGGATTCCCCGTGCTTCCCCTTGGAAGATTCTCAGCAAAGGGGCCGAATGGTTCTCTGGACGCACCGAACGAAGCGGATTGACGAGGGCCTCCCGCAGGATTCCGAAAACGATCCAGGGTCAGCAGCGCTGCACTGGACACGGCGCAAATGGCCGATTCTCGCCTTGCCGGCGCTGTCGCTGCTCTGGCTGGCAGCAGCCTTTGCGGCAAGCGCTCCGGCTGGCCAGTCGGCCAAACTGTCCGCAACACCAAAGCGCCACGTACCCCCGCGCGCTGCGGAAGCGAGACGTTTCCTCGCCCAGCGCGGTTGGACTCCCGGTCATCGCCTGCCCCGGCCCAGCGTCAGCCCGCAGGCCACGCCGCGCCTGCTCGCGGCCACGGTGAACCAGACCGCCGCGACCTGGACACCGCTTGGTCCCATTGCCGTCCAGACCCCTTCCTTCGGCCTGGTCACGGGCCGGATTACCGCCATCGCGTTCGATCCCGCGGACGCTACCGGAAATCATGTTTATGTTGGCACCACCGGAGGCGGAGTATGGTCGGCGCAGAATGCGGCGGCCGCGAACTCAACAGCGATTACCTTTGCGCCGCTTACCGACTCGCTCTCCTCGCTCGGTGACGTTACGGATGCTTCCATCAGTATTGGCGCGCTGACGGTTCAGCCCGGCGGAACGGGGGTGGTTCTGGCCGGCACCGGCGATCCCAACGACGTTCTCGATTCCTACTACGGCGCCGGCATCCTGCGCTCCACTGACGGGGGAACGACATGGACGCTGATTACTCAAACCGCCGATATGGCCGCGGGGCTGAGCCCGCAGAACTTTTCGTTTGCGGGCGAGGGGTTTGCCGGATTTGCGTGGAGCACGGTCAGTCCGCAGATTGTGGTGGCCGCGGTCTCGCAGGCCTATGAAGGCTATCTGGTGGACGCCACCGGTCCAGGCTCCAGCGCGCAGGGCCTCTACTACTCAAATGACAGCGGCGCCACCTGGCACCTGGCCTGCGTTACCGACGGGACGGCCTGCAGCGCCGGCAGTGGCACGGATGTGCAGGGCCCGCTTGACGCGTTTCCCGAGCCGGACGGCAATGCCGCCACGGCCGTGGCATGGAATCCGGTCCGCAATCTCTTTATTGCCGCAGTGCGGTACCACGGCTATTACCAATCTTCGGATGGCGTCACCTGGACGCGGCTGGCCGCGCAGCCCGGCGCAGGGCTCAGCGCTTCCATGTGTCCCACCAACCCCGGCATGACCGGCTCCATCGCCTGCCCGATTTTTCGCGGTGCGCTGGCGGTGAATCCGGAGACCGGCGACACCTTTGCCTGGACTGTGGATCTGAACGAACAGGACCAGGGAATCTGGCAGGACGAATGCGCTGAGGTGAGCGGAGCCTGCTCCAACTCGTCCATCACTTTTGCCCAGCAGTGGAATACGGCGCAACTCGAAAACACCCCTCCCACTCCGTCCTGCCTTCTTGAGGGGCCGGCGACGATCTGCGACGGCGTGTACAACCTGGCGCTGGCCGCTGTTCCACAGGGGCAGGAGACCATGGTGCTGGCCGGGGCCAACGACCTGTGGCAGGCAACATGCCCGGTCTCGCAGGGCTGCGCATGGCGTAACACCACCAACTCCACAACCTGCATGAGCGCGCAGGTGGGTGAATTCCAGCACGCCATCGCCTGGCCCGATCTCGCCTGGCTCAACGCTGCTCCAGCCGTGCAGGCTGCGCTGGAGGAAGAGATCCTGATCGGAAACGACGGCGGGCTGTGGCGGTCGCTGGACGCGATCGACGAAAGCTCGACCGCGAACCCGGAGCCAGTCTGCGCCTCGACCGATGCCTCCCATTTCCAGAACCTGAACGGCGGGCTGGGCTCGCTGGCTGAAGCGCAGAGCATCTCGCAGGTAATCACGACTCCATACGCGATGATGGCCGGTCTGGGCGTGAACGGTGTCGCCGGAGTCAAGGCGGACAGCAGCACCGCGGATTGGCCACAGATCCTGGGTGGTTACGGAGGCCCGGTGGCGATCGATCCGCGCAGCACCCTGAACTGGTATAGCAACGACCAGGCGGGCGTAGCCATTTACCTGTGCGCGCAATCCGCGCCGTGCACGCCCGCAGATTTCAGTTCGACTCCGGTGGTTACCGATGCCGACGTGGACGGCGACGGCGATGTGATGCCGGTGCCCGCGCCGTTTCTCGTCGATCCGTACGATGACCAGCAACTGCTCGTCGCCACCTGCCGGGTATGGCGAGGTCCGGCCAGCGGCAGCGGCTGGACGCCGGCCAATGCCATCAGTCCCATCCTCGATAGCGGCCAAACCACCGGTTCCTGCCAGGGCGATGCGCTGATCCGCTCTCTGGCTGCGGCCGCGCAGACGGGTGGCGAGCTCATTTATGTGGGCACCTACGGCTCAAACAACGGCGGATCGAACCTGCCCGGTCACATCCTTTCCGCGAGCTTCAATCCCGCGTCCAGTTCCATGCCCACATGGCAGGATCTGACGCTCAACCCGGTAGCCAACGACAACAACGGCTTCAATGCTTTCGGTTTCGACATCTCCAGCATCACCATCGATCCGCATGACTCCACCGGGAATACGGTGTACGCGACCATCTCAGTCATTTCAGAAACCGGCGAGGCCGAGCCCACCATTTACCGCTCGACCAACGGCGGCGCCGTGTGGAACAGCGTCATGAGCAACCTTCCCAATGCACCGGTGAATGCCGTGGCCATCGATCCGCAGAGCGCGAACAC
>JASHRF010000122.1 GCA_030037545.1 Acidobacteriaceae bacterium
TTCCGTAGGCCTGTGAGAACCAGGATGACAATGGAAAATATGGCGCCAAACTTTAGAGCTCGGACTCTAGGCCAGCAGGCCTTTCTCGCGTAACAGCGCATCGGTCCTTTCGAATGAGTCAATCAGAACGACGCCTTGGGAACGTGCCTTGCCCGCAAAGCGGGTGGCGTCGTCTTCACTGAATTTCAAGTCCTGCAGCAGACTCACCAGTTCGTCAAACGTACCCGCGATCACGGGTGGGGTGTTCAGGCGACCCACGTAGGGCACGAATACCACCTCGAAGTGCGCCCTGATCCCCTCCGCGACAGGCTTTGCGGTGATACGAAGGTTTCCGATCAACTTCGTCATGTCCACTCCCGAACTATCTTATGCATATAGTTTGGCATAGCAGCACACCCAGCTGCACATAATTTGGCATGGCCTGCGGGAAATGACCAAGCCCGGGCAGTTCCGCAGTGCGGCTGACGAGTTTCTCCCTCTGTCTCTCCGGAGCCGCCGCCCAAAAGGGGCGAGTTGACGAAGAGAGCGGTATCCGCGATGAACCAAGAAACGGACGGATCTAAAGAAGAACGCCTTTATCAGGCTTCCGTCATGAAGCCGCGCTCGATCAGCTTTCTCAGCATCCCCAGACACTCTCTTTTTACCGTCTCCGGGGAGGCATCGGCCTTGGCTGCAAACACCTGGATTGCCTCGCCAGCGGTCCTGGTGCCGTCGCAGCTGGCCAGAAAATTGGCAGCCAGCGGTTGCACATCCATGTGAAACCGGAATCCGCTGCTGAGCCTGAGAACCAGTGATTCGGGTAACCAGCCGCCCTCGCCTGGCCTGCAAATCTGTTCCAGGCGCACCGTGGACGCCACGCGGGGCCGAATCCCAAGTAGAGCCTCGTCGCTGCCATTCTCCCTGAGCAGATCGTGGGCAGCGAAGGTGGACAGGATCAACTCGCTCAGATTTCCTGTCGGTGTAGGCGGAACTTCCTCCATGCGGATGAAGTTGTCGCCTTGCCTGCGCCGCATCACCACCAGCCCATCCTGGATGGCTTCGACCCCGCGCCGCCGGTAATAGTCCATGTAGCCCTGGTAGGCCGTGGCATCGTTGGAAGCGTCGTACGTGATATCGCGAATGCGCTGCTGCGCATATTCCTCCGGATCCTGGGTGAGACCTTTCATGACCCAGGCATCGCAGCCGGTTCCGGTCAGCCATTCTCCCAGCCGTTCCTCCCAGGCCTGTCCCTTGATCTGCGCCCATTCGCAGAGCATTTCCATGTAGCCGCCCTCGTTCAGATACGCGGGAGCTTCCTTGACCAGGCGCCGGCACAGGCCGTCAAGCTCCATGGGGTTGTCGCAGAACAGGAAATCGCTTTGCGGGGTGATAAAAAAGGGCGGATTGGAGAGGATGAGATCGAAAAGCCTCCCCGTTACGGGAGCAAAGCAGTCTCCAGCCAGCACCTCGATGTTTGCGATGCCGTTGAGCCGGGCATTGAAACGGGCGCAAGAAACGGCTCTTTCGTTCAGGTCCGTAGCTACAACCGTATCGCTGAATGCGGCGGCTCCCAGGCTGAGGATTCCGCTGCCGGTGCCGAGATCGAGGGTTGCGCGCGAGGGTCTGCGAACCGCGAAGCGGGCCAGGAACTTGCTGGTAGGGTTGGGCCAAAGCACCATTCCACCCTCTTTGCGCTGAATGGCGGTGGGATGGTCGGACGCCACCAGGAAACCCTCGATGGGCAGCATCATGGCCGCAGGCGCCAGCGCGCCATCCCGCCGCACCAGCAAGCCGGACTCGAAAAGCAGGTTGAGAAACTCGTCGGGGAACAGGTCTCCAACTTCTTCCGCCGGTTGCGGCATGGCCAGCCAGAACCAGCGCAAGAGCGCGTTGAGTTGCGTGCGCGCCGAAGTTCGGTCCAGAAGGCGGGGCTGATTGCGCAGGCGAGGAGAAGGCAGTTCGGCTGCGCCGAGATGCTTGCGCAAATGGGCCTCGCAATATCCGGCCCCTTCGAATAGCTCGCGCAGGCGCTGGGCGTCTGGCATCGGAATTGAATTAAGCATGCGAGTTTCACCTTACTCGAAAGCCCCTGCGCGCGCAAAATCCTTGCCCATTTCGAAGATTTCCACAATTTACTTGACCGGCACGTGCGGCTGTGTTATCAACAAAAGCGCACCGCAGTTCGTTTATTATGCGCTGCCGGATCGAGCAGGCGCTCACGAGATAATTCGTGTGCCGGGTTCTGCCTCGAGAATTCCCCCAACCCGTCGTTCCTTCAACCCCCAGGGCTTGGCAATCGCAAGGCCAGCAGCTCCGTGTTCTTGCGTGCGCCCACGGCCCAAAAACATTTCGTCGAGGGATAGAGATTATGGCTAAGCAAAGCGCGCAACACAAACTGGATCGGGTGCGTCCGCCCCGGGTACAGATTACCTACGACGTTGAGGTCGGCGGCGCCATCGAGATCAAGGAATTGCCGTTTGTCGTGGGCGTCCTTGGAGACTTCACCGGAAATCCCGAACAGCCGCTCCCCAAGCTCAAGGAACGGAAGTTCGTGGAGGTCAACCCAGACAACTTCGATACCGTGCTTGAGGGCATGAAGCCACACCTCTCGTTCTCGGTTGAGAACAAGCTGAGCGACGAGCCCGAAGCCCCCAACCTCAAAATCGATCTGAAGTTCCGGAAGCTCGATGATTTCGAACCGGCCAATGTAGCCAAGCAGGTCAAGCCGCTCAAGGAACTCCTCGATTTGCGCACCCGGCTCGGCGATTTGAGAGGTTCGCTGCAAGGTAACGACAAACTCGAGGAGCTGCTCTTGGAAGCGGTCGGCAACACGGAAAAGCTGGATAAGCTGAAGACCGAGATTGGAGGGAACAATGCCTGATGCCGTTCTGAATGAACAAGCGGGAGCCACTACGGTCGAAGCCCAGGAAGCAAGCCTGCTTGAGCAGATCGTCGAACAGGGACGCTTTGGCACCGAAGCCGCCGCCCGCGAGCGCGGCAAGGACTTGGTCAAGGAGTTTGTGGCCCAGGTCCTCGAAGGCTCGATGACCATTGCCAAAGACGCAGAGATGATGATCAACGCCCGCATTGCGCAAATCGATCATCTGCTCTCCATCCAATTGAACGAGATCCTTCATCATCCCACTTTCCAGAAGCTGGAAGGCTCCTGGCGTGGCCTGAAGTACCTGATGGACAACAGCGAGACCGGCGTAGGCCTTAAGATCCGCGTGCTCAACGTCACCAAGAAGGAATTGCTGCGCGACATCGAAAAGGCTCCGGAATTCGACCAGAGCGCGCTCTTCAAGAAAGTCTACGAAGAAGAGTACGGGGTGTTCGGCGGCGCTCCCTTTGGCGCGTTGATCGGCGACTACGAATTCGGCAAGCACCCGGAAGACATGGCGCTGCTGGAGGGAGTTTCCCACGTTGCCGCGCAGGCGCATGCTCCTTTCCTGAGTGCAGCGGCTACCGACCTGTTCAACCTGGAGAGCTACACGGCTCTCGACAACCCGCGCGACCTGGCCAAAATCTTCGACAGCACCGAGTATGCGAAGTGGAAGGGATTCCGGCAGAGCGAAGACTCCCGCTACGTGGGGTTGACGTTGCCTCGCACTCTTGCCCGGCTCCCCTATGGCGCCGAAACCAAGCCCATCGACGAATTCCGTTACGAGGAGCATGTGGACGGCACCGACCACTCCAAGTACCTGTGGATGAATGCCGCCTACGCACTCGGCTCCAAAATGACCCAGTCCTTCTCGCTTTATGGCATGTGTGTAGCCATGCGTGGCGTAGAGGGCGGGGGGCTGGTCGAAGGCCTGCCCACCCACAACTTCTCCACCGATGAAGGCGACATCGCGTTGAAGTGCCCCACCGAGGTGCCCATCACCGACCGGCGCGAGAAGGAATTGGCCGATCTGGGTTTCATACCCCTGGTGCACTGCAAGGGTACCGACTACGCTGCTTTCTTCAGCGTGCAGAGTTGCCAGAAGGCCAAGGTGTATGACACCGACGCGGCCAATGCCAACGCCAGGCTTTCCACGCAACTGCCTTACATCATGGCCGTTTCCCGCTTCGCGCACTATCTGAAGGCCATGATGCGCGACAAGATCGGCAGCTTCATGTCCCGCGAAGAAGCGGAGCGATTCCTGAACCGCTGGATCACCAAATACGTTACGCCCGATGATTCGGCATCTCCGGCGACCAAGGCCGAGCGCCCGCTGCGCGAAGCTCGCATCGATGTGAGCGAGGTTCCCGGAAAGCCCGGCGTCTATCGCGCCGTTGCGTTCCTGCGTCCTCACTTCCAACTGGACGAACTCACGGTTTCCCTGCGCCTGGTCGCGGAGCTTCCCGCACCCGCAAAGTAGGCGCGTTACTTCTGCATGATAGTGGGCGGCTGGATGCTTCTGCCTTCCCCGCATCGTTAACGAACTAGACAAGGAGATGTTATGGCAGTCAACGCTTACCTGTTAATCGAAGGCCGTCCCGGTCCCAGCACGAGCAAGGAGAACGCCATCGATATTCTTTCGTTCAGCTTTGGAGCTACCCAAACCGCAGTGATTGGCGTGGGCTCATCCGGCGGCGAAGCCCGCGCCGGGCGCGCGAACCTCCACGACATCAGCATCATGAAGGTCGTAGACAAGACGTCTCCGCTGCTCTTTGACGATTGCGTGACGGGCAATTATCTCGCTACAGTCGACATCATCTACGACAAGCCCATGGGCGACAGCCAGGAGGATTATTACAAGATTCACATGGAAAACGCCCTGATTACCTCGATCCAGCACTCCGGCTCATCGGAGAATCCGGTCGAATCAGTAAGTTTCGCCTATAGCAAGATCAAGGTGAGTTACAATCCCGAGGAGGGTGGAGCTCTGAAGGGCTTTATCGACAAGGGCTTTGATGTGTTGAAGCTCAAGCCGTGGTAGAGGCATCGGCAATGCCAACCGTGCCCATCAGCGCTAGCGAACTTTTCAAGGCAGGAAAGGTGCAGGACAGCATCGAGGTGCTCACGGCTTACGTGCGCGACCATCCCTCCGATGTTGCCCAACGCACCTTCCTGTTTGAATTGCTCTGCTTTGCCGGAGAGTTTACGCGCGCCCGGAAGCAATTGGCCGTACTGGCCGACGGCAACCCGGAGAGGGAAACAGGAGCGGTGGTTTACTATGCCGCTCTGCATGCCGAAGAGACACGTCATGAGCTCTTTGCCAAGCGCGATTTTCCCTCCGACACGCCGCCGTGCCCGCCCGGCGAATTGAATGGCCGGCCGTTCACCGACCTGCGCGATGCCAACCCTGCTCTGGGCGCGCGCATGGAGGTGTTTGCGGCGGGATCCTATGTGTGGCTGCCGTTCGAGCACATCGCTTCAATTCAGATGGCCGCGCCGCAACGACTTCGCGACACCCTGTGGATGCCGGCTCTGGTTCAGGCCGCCCCGTCGTTCCGGGGGATGGATCTGGGAGAGGTGCTGATTCCAGCCGTCTATCCGTTCTCGTGGGAGCAACCCGACGAAGAGGTCTGGCTGGGCCGGGTTACAGAGTGGTTCGCGGATGAAGAACAACGGGAAGTCCCGGCCGGACAAAAGATGCTGTTGGTTGACGGCGAAGAGTTTCCATTCCTCGAACTCCGCTCGCTCACATTTCACCACGTTCAAAATGCAGCGAAAGACTGAAGTTCGTCTACACTAGGTCCCTCCGCTATGCCGCTTCGCGAAGACATCCTGGCTCCTATTGCGGGCGATAACCCGAGCGGGATCGACTTGCGTTATGACACCAAGCTGCTGATCTACGACAAAATCAAGGAAGCTCGCCGGCAGGATGATGACCTGGCGCAGGGTGCCTGGCAGAGCGAGCGAAAAACCGCCAACTGGCCGCTGGTCCTCAAACTGGGCCAAGACACAATCGCTACGGTCTCAAAGGATCTGCAGATCGCGGCCTATCTGACCGAAGCTCTGTTGCAAACCGAGCGCTTTGCCGGTCTGCGGCAAGGCCTGGATTTGACCCTCAACCTGCTGACCGGGTTTTGGGACACCGTCTATCCCGTCATTGAGGATGGCGACCGCGAGCTGCGGGCGGTTCCCCTGGCATGGCTTGGGACCATGCTCGATACCCCGCTCCGCACCGTTCCTATAGTCGCGGCCGGCCATTCTTTCCTCACCTACAAAGAATCGCGGACTGTGGGCTATGAGGATCAGGCCAAAACCGACAAGGACCGCAAGGCCCGCGCGGCCTTGCTGCAAAGCGGCAAACTGGCGCCGGAGGTCTTTGACAAAGCATTCGAGGAAACGCCGAAGGCCTTTTACGCACAAGCAGAGAAGGAATTGGATGCGTCTCTCGAACTGCTCGGCAAATTGGATGCATTTTGTGACGAGAAGTTCGAAAGCGATTCACCGGGCTTCAGCAAGCTGAACACGGCGCTCACCGAGATTCGGCACACCGTGCACCAGCTTCTGGATAAGAAGCGGGAAAAAGAGCCGGACCCGGTAGAGGAGATTCCCGTTGAGGCTGCAGCGGAAGCCCCGGCCGCAGGAGCCGAAGGCGCCCCCGCGCCGGCGCTTATCACCGGGCCCACTGACCGGCGTCAGGCAGTTGCAGCGGTCGTTGGCGCGGCAGCATTCCTGCGCAAGAATGAGCCCACCAGTCCAGCGCCTTACCTGCTGCTTCGCGGCCTGCGCTGGGGTGAATTGCGCAGCGCAGGGCGGCTGGCTGACAGTTCCCTCCTTGAGGCGCCGCCCACTGAGGTACGGCAGCAGATCAAAAGACTGGCGATTGCCAAAAAGTGGGAGGAGCTGTTGGAGGCGGGCGAGCAGGCGCTGGCGCTGCCGGGTAGCCGCGCCTGGCTCGATTTGCAGCGCCTGTCCGTGGCGGCCTGCGCCGCGCTGGGAGACAAATATAACGCCATTGCCACCGCCATCACTTCGGAGTTGCGGGCCTTGCTCAACGACCTGCCTGAGCTGCTGGACGCAACCATGCTGGATGATACGCCGACGGCAAACCCGGAGACCAAGGCCTGGCTCGAATCGCTGGGCAAATCCAGTCCGGCGCCGGCAAAAGAGGAAGGTGAAGAACTACCGTCCGGCGAGTCGCCCGCCCATCGCAATGGCGCGCCCATGTGGCTGGCTCCGGCCATGGACGGCTACGCGCTGGCCAAAGCCGCGCTGGCCTCAGGGCAGGCAGAGAATGCCTTCGCCATCATGCGTGCGTCGCTGGCGCGGGAACGTTCCGGCCGGCGCCGCTTCCGCCGCACCATGCAGATGATCGAACTGGCCATCGCCGCGGGAAAGGACGAAATCGCTCAGCCCTTGCTAGAAGACGTGGCAGCGGCCATGGAAACGCACAAACTCGACGCCTGGGAGGACCCCCAACAGATGGCCGAAGACCTAGCCACGCTGATGCGCTACAGCAAGAAGATTCAGGGCAGTTCCGCTGACAAACAAAAACTCTTCGAGCGAATTTGCCGGCTCGATCCGGTCAAGGCATTCAATGTGGGGTAAGCAATGGCGCGAGGCTTGGGCGAAACCACGATCACGCTGTCCGTACTGGATCGACTGATCGACCAGGAACCGGAGAGCCGCGTGGAGAATCCGCCCAGCAGAAGCCAATCCGTCCGCCTGCTCAAGACCGCCGTGCGCCGGGATCTGGAATGGCTGCTCAACACGCGCAGAATCGCCGATCCTCCCGACGAGGCCCTGAAGGAAGTGAACAAATCAACCTACGTGTACGGTTTGCCGGATCTGTCGGCACTCAGCATGGAAACCTCCGGCGACCGCAATCGCCTCGTCCGTCAGATCATGTCCGCCATCAACATCTTCGAGCCTCGTTTGACCAATGTCCGCCTCACCCTGGTGGAAACGCCGGATGCCGCAAAAAAGGATGTTCGGCTGCGGATCGAGGCGATGCTGCGCATGGATCCCGTCCCCGAGCCCATTTCCTTTGACACCCTCATCGAGTTGAAGAGCGGCATGTGCCATCTGACCGGAGGCGGCGACGATGCGCGATGAACTGCTCCTCTACTACGAGCGCGAGCTGGACTATCTGCGCAAGTCGGCCGCGCAATTTGCCGAGAAACATCCCAAAGTAGCATCGCGCCTGGTTCTTGAACCTACCAAATGCGAGGATCCGCACGTGGAGCGGCTTCTGGAAGGGTTCGCCCTGCTGGCCGCCCGGATTCACGTGAAGCTCGACGACGAGTTTCCGGAGATCACAGAAGCGCTGCTCAGCATCGTCTACCCGCAACTGGTGCGCCCCGTCCCTTCCATGTCGGTGGTGGAATTTCAACTCGATCCGGAAAAAGGAAAACTCACCAGCGGGATGAAGATCGAGCGCAACTCCGCGCTTTTCTCCAAGCCGGTCAGCGGCACTCCCTGCACCTTCCGCACCTGCTACGACACCACGCTGTGGCCCATCAGCGTGACCGCGGCGGAGTGGCTCCCCACCAGTCAAGTCAAACCCGCGATCAGAACCAGCGATGCCGCATGGGCCATCCGCCTGCAGCTTACCTGCGCCCGCGACGTGAGCTTCGCCGCTCTGCGGCCGGACAAGTTGCGCTTCTATCTGGATGGCGAGAGCGGCTTCGTGAACATTCTTTACGAGCTTTTGTTCAGCCGCCTGGTGCGCATCCAGGTTCGCGATCTCACTCCCAATTCCCACCACGCTCCCGTTTTTCTGGCAGCCGAGGCGCTGCAACCGGTGGGTTTCGGACCCAATGAAGGCTTGCTTCCCTATCCGCCGGTGGCCTTCGCCGGGCATCGATTGCTAATGGAGTATTTCGCCTTCCCTGAGAAGTTTCTCTTTATCGATCTCACCGGCCTGGATGCGGTGGCGAACGCAGGGTTTAAAGATGCCATCGAGGTGATTTTTCTTCTTTCCGATGTCTCCGATACCGGCAGAACGCAGCGCCTGGAGCTGGAACTTTCGCGCAAGACCTTTCGCATGGGGTGCTCCCCGGTGGTCAACCTGTTTTCGCAGGTGGCGGAGCCCATTCAGCTCAACCAGCGCCGCTCCGAGTATCCGCTCAATCCCGATGTGCGCAGGCCCTATTCCGTCGAAGTCTATTCGGTGGATGAAGTGACAGCAATCAACTCGGCCAATCAGAAGATCACCAGTTACGAGCCGTTCTATTCTCTGCGCCATTCCTCGCGCAAGGATGAGCGAACCTGTTTCTGGTCGGCCCGCCGCCGGCCTTCGGCCCGGCCTAACGACGACGGCACCGATGTCTCCCTGTCGTTGCTCGATCTGTCGCTGAATACGGTGGATCCGGAGGCAACGATTCTCTCCGTGCGCGCTACCTGCACCAACCGGGATCTGCCCGCGCGCCTGCCTTTCGGCAACCAGGATAGCGACTTCGAACTGGAGGGAGCATCGGCAATGCGGCGCATCGTGGCGCTGCGCAAGCCCACCGCTCCCATCCGGCCTGTGCTCGGCAAAGGCGGCCTGTGGCGCCTGGTTTCCCATCTTTCCCTGAACTATCTGTCGCTGGTGGAACAGGGAAAGGACGCGCTCAAAGAAATCCTGCGGCTCTACGACGTAGGGCGCACCGCATACTCACAAAACGTGATTCAAAGCATTCTGGATATACGCAGTGCGCCCCATTTCACGCGCCTGGCTTCGCAACAGGGAATCAGCTTTGCCCGGGGCGTGAAAATTGACTTGGAAATCGATGAGGATCAGTTCTCCGGCGGCGGAGCGTTCCTGTTCGCCTCCGTCCTCGATCGATTCTTCGGGCTGATCGCCTCGCTCAACAGCTTCACGCAGTTGAGGGTCACTACACCGCAAAGAAAGGAGGAATTGCACGAATGGGAACCCAGATCGGGACGCAGGCTCCTGCTTTAGAGCAGACCTATCTTGGCTCGCAACTCGTCGACGATGCCTGTTCGTTCGAATTCTTCCAGGCTACCGCTCTTCTGCAGCGGTTGTGCGACGAGAAGCGGCCGGTGGGCGGATTTTCCGATCCCGCCGATGAGGCGGTGCGCTTTCGAGTCAATCCCCGCCTCGGATTCCCGGCCAGCGAAATCCAGACTCTCGAGGTTCACGAGGACGCTCCCGCAGCCATGATGGTTAATTTTATGGGCCTCACCGGCCCATCGGGAGTGCTCCCACATCCCTATAGTGAGTTGATCCTGGAGCGACTGCGCGCCAGGGACCGGAGCCTTGCCGCATTCTTCGATGTCTTCAACCATCGCGTTATCTCGCTTTTTTACCGTGCCTGGCAGAGATCGAAATTTCAGTCCGGCTACGGCGCCGGGGCCAGGGATTTTTTCACCCAATACCTGCACGATCTGATTGGAATCGGAACTCCTGGAATGGCCGAGCGGCAGGACATCGACGATGAGGCCTTGATGCACTACATCGCGTTGGCCGCCATGCAATCCCGTTCCGCAGTGGCCCTGGAGCAGATCCTGACCGACTACTTCGAGGTTCCGCTTGAAGTCCAGCAGTTCCCCGGAACCTGGTACGGGCTGGACCGGTCGACACAATGCATCATGAACGAAGACGAATCCGTAGCCACCCAGCTCGGAGCCGGAGCCGTAGCGGGCGACGCCCTGTGGGATTGTCAGGGCTCGGTCCGCATCCGCATCGGTCCGATGGGTATAGACCGTTACAGCGACTTTCTTCCTGGGGCAAAAGGATACGCCGCGCTTCGCGCCATTACGCGATTCTTCGGCAACGATTGCCTCGACTTCGAAGTTCAACTGGTTCTCGAGGCCGCCGAGGTACCCGGCGTCGAGCTCGATCCTGAAGCTCGCCAGCCGGCGCGCCTGGGATGGACTTCGTGGGCCAAAACCGCCCCTATGGGCACCGATCCAGACGACGCAATTCTGGCTCTGAAGGGTTGATATGGGACTGAATCTGAAATCGCTCATCGCCAAGCTCAATGACCAGGCCCGTGGCGCACTGGAAGGCGCTGCCGGCCTCTGCCTTTCCCGCACTCACTACGACATCGAAATCGAGCACTTCCTGACCAAGCTGCTCGATTCCAGCGCCGGCGATTTCGCCGCCATCATCAAGCACTTCGAGGTCGACAAGTCGCGCCTGACCGGGGAACTGGCGCGCAGCATGGACAAGCTCAAGAGCGGAAACGCGCGCACTCCCGCCATCAGTCCCAGCGTGCTGAAGATGCTTACCACCGCCTGGACTATCGGATCGATCGATTTCAATGCGGGCCAGGTGCGGACCGGCTTCACCATCCTCGCCCTGGTGAGCGACGAGGAACTGTCTCGCCTCATTCACGAGGTGAGCCGTGAATTCCAGAAAATCAATGCCGATGCGCTGCGCAAGGACCTGCTAGGAATTGTTGCGCTTTCGCAGGAGACAACAACCAGCGGTGCGGCAATTGGAGCCGGCGCCACCGGCGACGGCGCCAAGCCGATGGGCGGCAAAACACCCAATCTCGACCAATACACGATCGATCTGACCGGGAACGCCAAAAAAGGCAAGATCGATCCGGTGCTAGGCCGCGATCATGAGATTCGCCAGATCATCGATATCCTCACCCGCAGGCGTCAGAACAACCCCATCCTCACCGGCGAAGCGGGAGTGGGGAAGACCGCCGTGGTGGAGGGCTTTGCTCTGCGCGTGTCTCAGGGCGACGTTCCTCCGCCCTTGAAAAAGGTGCACGTGCGCACGCTCGATCTGGCGCTCCTGCAGGCCGGTGCCGGCGTCAAGGGAGAATTCGAAAACCGCCTGAAAGGCTTGATCGAGGAAGTAAAGGCTTCTCCCACGCCGATTATCCTCTTTATCGATGAAGCGCATACCATGATTGGCGCCGGAGGCCAGGCAGGGCAGAATGACGCTGCCAATCTGCTCAAGCCGGCATTGGCGCGTGGCGAACTGCGCACCGTTGCAGCCACCACCTGGTCGGAATACAAAAAGTATTTCGAAAAGGATGCGGCGCTGGCACGGCGCTTCCAGGTGGTCAAGGTGGAGGAGCCCACCGAATCGCAGTGCATGGTCATGATGCGCGGGCTGGTGGCTTCGCTTGAAAAACATCACAACGTCCGCATTCTCGACGAAGCGGTGTACGCGGCCGTGCGCCTTTCTCACCGCTATCTGGCCGGCCGGCAGTTGCCGGATAAGGCGGTAAGCATTCTCGACACCGCCTGCGCTCGCCTGGCTCTGGGGCAAAGCGCCACGCCTCCCGCCATCGAAGATCTGATCCGCCAGATCGATGCGTTGGAAGTGCAGAAGCGCATCCTCGAGCGCGAAGAGATTGTGGGCGCCGACCACCAGGAAAAGCTTGCCGATATTGCCAGTCAAAACGAAGCCGCGCAGTTGCGCCTGAAGGAACTCCAGGAACGCTGGGAAAAAGAGCGCGATCTGGTGGGCAAAATCCGGGAATTGCATCACAAGCTGCAGACGGCGCAGACTGCGGCGGCCCAGCCCGCAGCGGCCCAAACCGAAACGACGCCGGCTGCAGCCCCGGCCGAACAGAACGGGCATCCTGCCGCGGCTCAGGAGCCGGCGGTTGCAATCGAGGCCAGCAGGACCGAATTACATGAACTGGAAACCCAGCTTGCCGCTCTGCAGGGTGAAACCGGATTGATTCGGGTTTGCGTGGATGCACAGATCGTTGGAGAAGTTCTGTCGGCATGGACAGGCATTCCGGCGGGAAAGATGCTCAAGGATGAAATCACCACAGTGTTGAGCCTGCAGGAGCACCTGGGCAGGCGGGTGATCGGGCAGGCGCATGCCATGGAGATGATCAGCCAGCGCGTGCAGACATCGCGCGCCTCGCTCGACGACCCCAACAAACCGGTCGGCGTATTCATGCTCGTTGGACCCAGCGGCATCGGCAAAACCGAAACCGCGCTGGCGCTGAGCGACCTGCTCTACGGCGGCGAGCATAATCTCATCACCATCAATATGTCGGAGTTCCAGGAGCCGCATACCGTGTCCACGCTGAAGGGCTCGCCTCCCGGCTATGTGGGGTACGGCGAAGGCGGGGTGCTGACGGAAGCCGTGCGCCGCCGCCCCTACTCCGTGGTCTTGCTGGACGAGGTGGAAAAGGCGCATCCCGATGTGCTGGAACTTTTCTTCCAGGTCTTCGATAAGGGCATGATGGAAGACGGGGAAGGGCGGGAGATCGATTTCAAGAACACCATCATCATTCTCACCACCAACGCCTGCACCGATCAGATGATGAAGCTGACTGCGGACCCGGAGACCAGCCCCGGACCGCGGGCTCTCATCGATGCGCTTAAGCCGGACCTGAACAAAATCTTCAAGCCGGCTTTCCTCGGCCGCATGGTGCTCATTCCCTATTACCCCATCCGCGATGAGGCCATGAAGCAGATTATCCGGCTCAAGCTGGGCAAAATTCAGCGCCGGCTCATGGAGAACCACAAGATCGCTCTCACCTACGACGATGCTTTCCTCGAGGCTGTGGCCAGCCGCTGCACCGAGGTTGAAAGTGGAGCGCGAAATGTGGACAACATCCTCACCAACACGCTGCTTCCGGATATCTCGAGAAAGATACTGGGCAGCATGGCGGAAGGAGAAAAAATGAGCACGCTCCACGTAAGCGTGGATGCGAATGGCGAATTCGTGTATTCGAATCCGATGCTGGCTGAACTGGAGAAGGCGGAGGTCTCATAGCCTCCGCACTTTCCATCTGTGCAAGGCAATGCAGGAGTGCTCATGGCTGCGGGACAAACTCGGCCCGTCTGCGGATACACGAATCCGGTGAACATAAGGGACGGTACCTTGTGTCTGTGGGAGTCGCCGCCGCCGAGGCCGGTAGGCACACTCGCAATCTTCACAGTCAATGACTTCCGTGCGGTTGCCATGGACGAGGCAGATCCGGGGGAATCGTTGGATCTGGGCGGCCCGTCGGTGAGCGCGCTGCCGAGGTCGATCGAGGTAACGGAGCAGCTGATTCGCGAGGCAATGAGGGACGCCCCTCTCGAGTCGCAGCAGAAGGGCGGGATCTCGTTGCCCAGGGTGCAGCAGTTTGTGGATCGGCTTCTCGGGGGCGAGGAGCCTCCGGCGATCAAGGTGGACGACAACATGATCGTGGATGGCAATCACCGCTACATTGCGGCGCGCATTCTGGGTATCAAGCCTGTTCTTCAACCCTGGGCGGGCGGACGGCCCGCCAATGCAGTCCGATGGGAAGACCTGCCCATTGACTTGAAGTTCTGGTGATGCCATGCCAACCCTGATTCCTGGACAGAGAACGTAAATCATGCCCTACACGCAGCAAGGCCGTCTCATTTCGCTGGAAACCCCGCTGGGCGAGGACAAGCTATTGCTGACCTCCTTTGCCGGCAGCGAAGCCATCTCGCGCCTGTTCAATTTCCGCCTGAAGATGCTCTCTGGTGATGCAGCCATCGATTTCACGCAGATTGTGGGCCAGAACGTCACCGTCTCGCTCACACAGTCAGACGATTCCGCACGCTATTTCAATGGGATTGTGAGTCAATTCGCCTCCCTGGGAGTAGACGGCGATATGACTCGCTATGAAATGGAGGTCGTCCCTTCGGTGTGGCTCCTCACCCGCAATGCCGACTGCCATATCTTCCACAACAAAACGGTTCAGGAAGTCATCGAGGCGGTCTTCAGCAACCGCGGAGTCAGCAACTATTCGTTCTCACTGACCGGGACCTACTCACCCATGGAGTATTGCGTGCAGTACCGGGAGACGGATTTCAACTTTATCTCGCGCTTGATGGAGCAATTCGGAATCTTCTACTTTTTCGAGCATGAGAATGGGCAACATACAATGAAGATCGCCGATTCTTCCAGCGCTCACGCGCCATGCCCTGGAGACAGCACGGCGCTGTACAACCTGGGACTGGGCGGCCTGGACGCGGGAGACGTGGTCAACACCTGGAGCGTGCGCCAGGAGTATCGAACCGGCAAGTATTCTCTCACCGACTACAACTTCAAGACGCCCTCCACCAGTCTGGTATCGAGCGAACCCACTATCGTGTCGGTGGGCGGCAACTCGGCCTACGAGTTGTTCGATTATCCCGGAGATTTCCTCACCCAGTCCGATGGCACTGCGACGACGAAGCTTCGCATGCAGGAGGAAGAGGCGGCGCATCTGGTGGTGCGCGGAACCGGCGTGTGCCGCGGCTTTGCCACAGGATACAAGTTCGATCTCCAGGACCACCCCACGGCTTCAATGAACGGAAGCTACATCCTGACCGAGATCCAGCACCTTGCCTCCGTGGGCGGAACTTACCGCAGCGACGAAGCGCCGGGAGAGGACAGCTATGCGAATCACTTCACCTGTATTTCCGCAAACATCCCGTTCCGCCCCGTGCGCACCACTCCCAAGCCCTTTGTGCAAGGACCGCAAACGGCAGTTGTGGTTGGCAAGAGCCAGGATCAGGACTCTGCGGACGATGACAGCGCCGGCGGCGACGGCGAAGAGATCTGGGTGGATAAATATGGCCGGGTGATGGTGCTCTTTCCGTGGGATCGCAACGGGTACTGCTCCTGCTGGGTGAGAGTGTCGCAGAACTGGGCCGGACAGGGCTGGGGCGGAGTCAATATTCCCCGGGTGGGCCAGGAAGTCATCGTGGACTTCCTGGAGGGGGATCCGGATCGGCCCATCATCACTGGCCGGGTGTACAACGCGAGTCAGACAGTTCCGTACACTCTTCCCGATTACGGTACGCGAACCACTTTCAAGACCCACAGTACTACCGGCGGAGGAGACGACGATTACAATGAGCTTCGTTTCGAGGACAAGACCGGCAGCGAACAGGTATTCATTCGCGGCCAATTCGACTATGACACCCGCATCAAGCACGATACGCGCGAGTGGGTGGGGAACAATCGCAGCCTGATCGTTACCCAAGACCAGATGGAGAAGGTCAGCGGCGATCTGCACGCGCAGGTCACGGGCAATCAAAACGAGAAGATCAGCGGCGACTGGAACAGCCACGTCGTGGGAAATTTCAATCACCAATCCGAACAGACCATCTCCATCCAGGCGGGCCAGAATCTCTACGAAAAATCCGGGCAGAACTTCGCCCATCAGGCCGGCCAAATGATCCACTTGAATGCCGGAATGACCGTTGTGATCGAGGCGGGCACGGAATTGTGCCTGAAGGTGGGCGGCAACTTCATCGACATCAACCCCGCCGGTGTAACTATTGTTGGAACCATGGTGATGATCAACAGCGGTGGTTCTGCCGGCTCGGGCTGTGGCTCAAGCCCCACCAGCCCCGCCGATCCCAAGGACCCGGACCAGGCCGATGACGGATCAAAGGGAACTAAAATGAACAGCTGAGCTCGCGCCCGTGATTTTTTTGAGTGTTCTGGTCCGCGATCCGTCTACTATGGTGTAATTCCCGTAGATGCCAATAAAACAGCTACAGTCCGTTCTGTGGAGCAAGGGAACTTTCCTCACGCCGCAGCACCTGCAGTTGCAGGACAAGTTTCTTGAGGACAGCATGAACTTCCGGGTTCAGGTTCTCAAGTTCTGCGCCTGGGGATTCAATGAACTGGTGCTGGACCAGGAACTGCTCGCTGACGGGCAACTCGCCGTCAGCCGCGCATCGGGCATATTTCCGGATGGACTGCTGTTCGACATTCCGGGACCGGATCAGCCGCCACCGTCCAAATCACTGGGCGAATTCTTCGAGCCCGACATGCGCGATCTGGACATCTACCTGACGGTTCCGGATTACAGGGAAAAGGGCTTGAACGTGGCTGCGCCGGGGCGCGTCTCCACATCGCGCTATCTGAGCGAGATCGCCACTGTGCGCGATGAAAATACAGGCCTCGGCGAAAAACCCATTCAGATTGCGCGCAAGAACCTTCGCCTGCTGGCCGGCAACGAATCGCGGGAAGGCAGCTCCGCGCTGGCTATCGCCAACGTGGAGAAGACAGAAACGGGCGCTTTCCGGCTGAACCCGCGCTTTGTTCCTCCCTTGCTGAATGTTTCCGCCAGCGAGTATCTGCGCGGCCTGGTCAATGGCACCCTGGAGATTCTCTCCGCAAAAAGCACCCAACTCTCCGGTTCGCGCCGGCAGAAGAATCAAAGCCTGGCCGATTTTACGACTTCCGATATTGCCAATTTCTGGCTGCTCTACACCGTCAACTCCAACATTCCGGTGCTCAGCCATCTTCTCCTCGGACAAAGATGCCATCCCCAGGAAATTTTCTCGGCGCTCACCGGACTGGGTGCCTCGCTGTGCACATTCTCGTCCACCATCCGGCCGCGCGACTTGCCGCTCTACGATCACTCCAATCTGAGCAAGGTATTTACCGACCTGGTGGAGAAGCTTCGCTTGCTCCTGGAAACCGTGGTCCCCACCAATGTGGTTTCGCTGCCGCTGAAAAACGTGACCAGCACCATCTACGCAGCCGCCATCGACCAGGATAAGTACCTTGCCAACACCCGCATGTACCTGGCCATCAGCGCCGACGCCAGCGACGACACCATCATCCGGCGCGTCCCGCAACTAGCCAAAGCATGTTCGGCGACCCACATCGATCAGCTCATCAGCAACGCTCTGCCGGGCATTACTCTCACCCACATCCCCAGTCCGCCCAGCGCCATTCCCATCAAGGTAAGGTACCAGTACTTCAGCCTGAACCAGTCGGGAGCAGCGTGGGAAACCGTGCCGCGCGCCCGCAACTTCGCGGTGTACGTGCCCGCGGAAATCTCCAATCCGCAGATGGAGCTGGTGATACTGCTCCCGCAGACTGGCGGAGCGATATGAGAACGCTCACCAAGCCGGTCTGGTCTGAAGGCATGTACCTTGGCCCTCAGCACTTTCAGTCGCAGAACCGGTACTTCGAAGATGTTCTGGATTTCGTGGTTAGCAGCCTGTGGCGCGACGCCTGGGGATTCGCCGGCCTGCAGCTGGATCAGGATGCGCTTCGCAACGGCACTCTCACCCTCAATCATGCTCGCGGGCTGTTCGCCGACGGCCTGGCGTTCGATTTTCCCGGATCTGACTCTTCCCCCGAGCCGCGCGCCTTTGCACCATTATTTTCTCCCGTCGCCGATCATCTCACCATGCACCTGGCCGTCCCCACGCTGGTGCGCGACGGCCAGAACACCGCGGCATCGGCGCCCAATGGGCTCACGCGTTACCGCGCCATTGAGCAGTTGCTTCCCGATCAGAACACCGGGCACGATGAAAAGCCCGTGCAGATCGCGCAGAAGAACTTCAGGGTTCTGGCGGAGAGCGAGTTGTCGGATCGATACACGAGCCTGCCCTTGGCGCGCCTCTTGCGCGATGGCGCCGGACGCTTCGAACTCGACCCTGCCTTTGTTCCGCCGTGCGTGACGCTCAGGGCCAGTCCCACACTGACCAGCACCTTGCACCGCCTGGTGGAAATCCTCGACGAGAAAAGCACGGTGTTCACCCAGGAGCAACAGCAACGGCACGGAGCATTTCAGGCCGGCATGTCGGCCCGTCACGTGGCGCAATATTGGCTTTTGCACGCCATCAATTCCAATGTTCCGGGGCTGCGTCATTTTCTGCTCTCCCAGCAGGCGCACCCGCAGGAGCTCTACCGCGAAATGTCGCGACTCGCCGGAGCGTTGTGCACGTTCGGGCTGGAAGTACATCCGCGCTCCCTTCCTGCTTACGACCATTCCGACCTGGGCGGATGTTTCGCGGCTCTGGACGAGCATATCCGCCGTCATCTGGAGATCGTGCTGCCTTCCAAGGCCATCAGAATCCCGCTCCACCCGGTGGAGAATTGCCTGTATAACGGCGCGATCACCGACCAGCGATGCCTGGGCGCGAGCCGCTGGATTCTCGAGATTCAGTCGGCAACCAGCGAGGCCGATATGATCACGAACGTGCCCAAGCTGACGAAAATCTGCTCTGCCCGCTTTGTCGTCGAACTCATCAAGCGAGCGCTGCCAGGCCTGACCCTGAATTATCTTTCCGTGCCCCCGGCGCAGATCGCGGCGCGTGTCGAGAGCCTCTATTTTTCCATTGATCGCATAGGGCCCTGCTGGGAACACATCCAGCAGACCCGCCAGGTAGGGATCTACGTTCCGGCAGAGATCCCCTCGCCACAACTCAGTCTCGTGGTCCTGCTCGACGAATGAGCCCGCGTGATTCAGTAATCAATCGGGACAGGTGCGGCAAAATGGCTAAGCGATCTGCATTTCGCCTGGTTGGAGCAGCAGATGCTCGCGGAGTTCATTTCCGGGGGAATGTACGGGCGGCATCTGCGGCGTCTGCGGCGAAGAAATACAGCGCGACGCGCAGCGCTGATGGATGCATTGGGCGAGCATCTGGACGATCGCGTGGAAGTGACGGGCGAGGGTGCAGAACGGTCCTCACGCCAGGAATCTGAATCTGGGCTGGCCGCTGGGTTCTGGGACGTGAGCCGCTTCTTACCGATTTGGGATCAACAGATCTCAAGAAATCTTTCACGTCCCGTCGGGCTGTTCCCGCCACGCGGTCAGATTCTGATTCACGATCTTCCTCGTTGCCGTAATCACCCAACACTCACCAGCCCCACCCTTTCTCAAATTGCGCGCCCTTGACGATAGCTCACCACACTCAATCTTCCAATCTACGCATATGCCCCTACATAACCGCATAGCCCTAGGCGCGGCAGTCGCGCTCATCCCATCTTTGTGGGCATTTATCACAGAAATGTCATCGTTCAACCCAACTATCCTTGGCCGGTCGATTGCTTTTCATGCGGACAATGAAGGTGCACATGAGATTACAAGCGCACCACCCCGGACGGTATCAAACTCGCTCGTCGTCGATGGAGGGCCAGTGATGAGGATTTCGCCTGAGCGCATTGGTGTGCGATGTGGCAGCGTTCGGATGCACTTCAAGGTTCAGGACTTTCTGGCGCTTGAGAATCGTATGCGAAAGACGGCAATAATCGTAGTTTTTGTATCCCTGGTCCTGGTTGTTGTTCCGGAAGCCATTGAACAGGCGCGAGCGCAGGCGCATCCCTATCCGGCCATGGCTCCTCTGCAGGAATATCTGATGCCAAAGGATGCGGAAATCGCGCTGGCCCGCAGCGCGGCGCCGGCCTCCATTGCGGACGGCGCCACCGTGATGGTGTTGGGACGGCAGGGATACACGACTGCCGTGCAAGGCAAAAACGGTTTTCTCTGTTATGTGGAGAGATCCTGGGCCGAGGACACTGATGCTCCGGACTTCTGGAATCCGAAGATGCGCGCCCCCAATTGTTTCAATGCCGCAGCGGCCAGGAGCGTTACACAAATTTACCTGATGAAGTCCCGGCTGGTGCTGGCAGGCAAATCGAAGGCGGAGATCGCGCAGACGATCGCAGCAGCCATGAATGGCGGGCAACTGCCGGCGCTGGCGCCGGGAGCCATGTGCTACATGATGTCGAAGCAACAGTACCTCAACGACCAGGGCCGGAACTGGCGTCCGCACCTGATGTTCTATGGCGCGGGCGACGTGGCGAAGAGCTGGGGGGCAAACCTGTCAGGCTCGCCCGTGATCGCGTCCTTTGATCCGGAAGCGCGAAGAACGACTTTCATGGTCGTGGTGGACCACTGGTCAGACGGAACACCGGGCCGGCACTGAGCTGCCGGGCGGCGACGCTTCACCGCGTATCCTTCCGCTCAAAGCAAATATTCAGTTCTGAGCGGCGGCAGTGAGCCTTACGCGGAGACCGCTGCTCATCCGCAACACAGACAGATTCTTCGAAAGGGCCGCTCCGGCGGCCCTTCTCTTTGGCGTGCGGGGCAAGGGCTGAAGTCAGGACCCGCGGTCCGAGGTGGAGTGACCGCCACTGCTTCGATTTCCCCTATCCATGACAATGAATTAAGACCGTTCTGGGCGCTGGCCTTCGCGGGAACAATCCCCACCATCGCCATCGGCGCCTGCCGAAGCATATGACTGTGACAATAGTCCACGCCTCAATACCTGGCGTCCGGCCTTGCTGATTGGCAAAGCCTTGCCGTTGCGCAAACGCACGAAGGCGTTACCGCACCTCGGAAGGTCAAACTCCACCACGTGATCCAGATTTACGATTGCGTTTCTGTGTACGCGAAGGAAGCGCTCCGGATCCAATCGCCTGTACATGTCTTTCATCGTCATTCTATGTTCGTACCATGCAGTTTGCAGGTGCATCCGAAGCAAGTTTCCTCGGCTTTGAATCCACAATATGTCGCGAACGGAGACTAAGACGATCTTCTCTTCCAATCTAACCGCCATCCGATCCAGATGCTTTGGAGGCGGCGTGCTCGGAGCTTTGCCTGAGTCGTGGACCGAATCGACTCGATGCGCAGTTCCTGCTTCTATGGCCTCCGGCTGTGAAACTTCGTCGGATAGCACATGCTCCAAATTTCCCCAGCGGGGTCTTTTCTGATTCAAATATGAGGTGTTCCATCCAAGCATGGCCATACGGCAACTCCGTTTGCGCGATTAGAGTACGTTGTACCTGGTCGAGCGATGGATTCGCGGGCCCATCCGCTAAAGCTCATGTTGCCCATCCCTGGCTCTGCTCCAGCACGTCGTTCCGGTGGAACAACAGCTCGACATACCGGCGCAGGTGGTCGATCATCATTTCCGCCACCTCCGGTCCCCCCCGCGCCTTGGCCAGGATGAACGCGCCCTGGAGCACGGCCTGGGTGTAGAGCGCCAGGCTCAGCGGTGTCCAGTTTCCATGCGCGATGTACTTCTTCATCGCCGCCGCAATGTCCGGCTCCAGTGTCGCCGCGTGCCCGCTGATGCTCTGCTCGCACGCCTCCCGCAGCAGCGGATGGGTCGCGTACACCTCCTGCACCATCGTTCCCGCCAGGCAGGTGAATTCCGCGAGGGTCCCCCGTAGCAGGGATTTCCGAAAATCGATGTAGGCCAGGAGCCGGTCCAGGGGATCTTCCAGCGCCCGGTAGGGTGCCGACGCAAACAGCGCCCCCGTCACCTCATTCCAGTGCTCCGCCGCCGTCAGCGCCAGTTCCTCTTTGCTTTTGAAATGGTAAAAAAAGCTGCCTTTGGTCAGCCCGGCCGCCGCGCAGACATCCTCCACACGGGTCGCTTGGTATCCTTTTTCCCGGATGACCCGCACGGCAGCCTTAAGCAGCCTGTTTTTCGATTCATGTTGATTTTGCGTGAGTTGCATAGCATACCAATCGGTTGGTATGTAGAGTAACCTGTCGCAAACCCGCCGTCAAGAGCAACGCGCCTTTCAGAAGGAACCTGCTACCAGGCGGCGAGACTGAGAGCCGGTACCTTAGCTGAGAAAAGACATAGCACATGTCAGGTCGTAGGGGCCGGTCCCAATTCTCATGAGCTCAAGCACCTCATCAATCGTGATTGGGTTGTTAACTTCAACAAATGCATAAAGGTGGATGTCCCTGCGCCCAAATTTCCTTTAGACCCATAGGAGGGGCTCAACGCGACCGAGCGGGTTGGCGCACTCGAGGTCCGTAATTTCAGCGGTACTTGCGCAGAACTCCCAGCACGCGGCCCTGGATGGCAACCTGCGCAGCAGGAACGTAGATGGGCTCCATCTCCACGTTGGAGGGCTGCAGCCGCACGACATTGCCCTCTGGAAAGAAGCGCTTGAGAGTGGTTTCGGATCCGTGCACCAACGCCACCACGATCTCGCCCTGGCGCGCGGTGCGGGTGCGTTCCACCAGCACGTAGTCGCCGTTGATGATGTGTTCGTCGCGCATGGAGTCGCCGCGGACCTCGAGGGCGAAGACATCGCGATTGCCGACCACATCGTGCAGCGAGATGCTCTCCGGCGTTTCCATCGTCTCCACCGGCAGGCCGGCGGCGATGCGCCCGGCGAGCGGCAGCTTGGCGCTGGAGCGGGTGCGCGAGCCGGGCGGCAGCAGATCGATGGAGCGGCTGCGGTTGTGAACGCGATCGAGCAGACCCTTCTTTTCCAGATTGGTGATGTGCTTGTGCACGGTGGCCAGACTCTTCAACCCCATGCCGCGTGCAATCTCCTCAAAGGACGGGGAATAGCCGTTGCGCGAAACGAATGACTCCAGGAAGTCCAGAACTTCTTTTTGCCTTCGTGTAACAGCCATGGGCGCATTATAGCGAATAAAAAGCGAATTGCAACAACTCTTTTTTAGATTGCCGCGCTTCTTTTCCCTTGGTGGAAACTCTTTGGTTAACTAACTTTCAGGATTGTGGCTCTGCTCGGTAAATCGTGAGCAGTGGCGTGGCGCTGATTTGAAGATGGGTAGGCGTCAGATTCCGCGAATCACGAACTGCGGATCACGAGCCACAGAGACGCCTACAATCGAGCCATGGTGATGGAGACATTTCCCGTTGGTCCGCTGGCCTGCAACTGCACGATCCTTAGCGATGAGGAGGCCGGCGAAGCCATTGTCATCGATCCCGGCGACGAGATTGGACGCATCCAGCGCCGGCTCGCGGATCATGGCCTTAAGCTCAAGCAGATCCTGGTGACTCACGGCCACATCGACCACGTGGGCGGGGCGTTGAAACTCAAGCAACTGACCGGCGCACCCATTTATATGAACGAAAACGATCTGCCGCTGCTCAAGGCCATGGACATGCAGGCCGCCTGGCTGGGCATCGCGCCACCCGAGACGGCGCCTCCGGACGCGAGCCTCAAGGAAGGACAGCGAGTAGGATTGGAGCGCTACCCGGCTGAAGTTCTGCTCACACCGGGGCACACGCAGGGATCGATTTGTCTGCATTTTGTTTCGCTCAAACTCGTGGTCGCAGGAGATACGCTCTTTGCCGGAAGCATCGGGCGCACCGATTTGCCGGGTGGGAATTTCCGCCAGATCATCGATTCGATTCACGGGCGGCTCTTGACGCTGTCCGACGAGACTAGGGTACTTCCGGGTCACGGGCCCGCTACGAGCATCGGAGAGGAACGAGACTCGAATCCGTTTCTGCAAACCAAGTAAGCTGAGACACAAATCATCTATCTCTATTTTGTTCTCCAGCTTATAGGATGTCTTCTAAAGTAGAACTTCAGGTCAAACCGCGCTTTTGTTACCAGGCTGATCCGTTCCTAAACCGTTAACCAGCAGGGTTACGCCAGAGCGAAATTCGGTTACTGGAGTAAGAAGGCTTATGACCAGCCAACCGGACTCCGGCATTGAAAAGAAGTAGCCGGGGTGAACCCAGACGCCGCGGTCGAGAAGCGTTAGTACGGTCTGCTCGTCGGGCTGGAGAGCCGGATTGCGGAGAACGGCGTACCAACCACCTTCGACTTTGAGGCGCTCGGCCGCCGGCAGGCGAGTGAGCTGCCGGTCCAGTTCGGCCAGGTTCTCCTTCACCCGGCTCAGAATCTGGTTCTGAATCCCGGCGCGGCTGTTCAGCCAGGCGGGCAGCGCGCATTGCACAGGTGCGTTCATGGAGAGAAATGTGTCGGCGATGACCTCCAGGCGAGCGAGGGCGTGTGCGTGCTCCGGTCCTGTGGCCACAATCCAGGCGGCTTTCATCTGCGGAAGGCCGGCGATCTTGCTCAGGCCGCTGACCACGAAGACGGAGACACCGTCGAGGCCCGAGGCAAAACTCGACGGCGCTTGGTCGAAACTGTAATCGAGAAAGACCTCGTCGACGATGAGCGAGAGATCGAATTCGCGGCAGAGGCGGGCGAGTTCCGCGGCCTCCCACGGCTTAATGAAGTGGCCGGTGGGGTTATTGGGATGGACCACCACGATGGCGCGCGTTTCGGGCGTGATGGAGCGGCGCAGCTCGGCGATGTCAATTTGCCAGCCGTGATCGTAAGCCAGTGGCGCGGGCTTGAGGCGCGCGTCATCGAGCGTGGCCAGAAAATCGAAGAGCGGGTAACCGGGCCGAAGGGTGAGGATCTCGCCGCCTGGGTCGCAGAGCAGGCGAAAGAGGAAGCTGTAGGCCTCGCTGGTGCTGGTGGTGAGGATGATTTGCGAAGGTTCGAGCGCGGCGCCGTGGGCGGTGTAGTAGGCGCAAACAGCCTGGCGTGCGGCGAGCTGGCCGCGCGGTTGCGGATCATAGTCGAGAGCCGCGAGGCCGGTGAGCGCGCTGAGAAGGTCAGTTGGGTAAGTGAATCTGCAGCGGGTGGGGTTGGAGGCGGTGAGATCGGCGATGGGCAAGCCGGCTTCGCGGCGCAGGCGATGCGCGCGCGCCAAGTCGCTTTCCTCGGTGTTCCAGTTGGTACGGTTCGAGAATCGCATGAGCTTTCCTTTAGCGCCACTGCGCAGCGCGGCGTGCGCCGCAGAGCCGTCATGCACAATAGAAACAGGCGTCCTTCAAACCATACAACGGGCTGAAGGGAACCGCGAGGCCGCGTGACATGATAGTCCAACCGCCGCTCGAACCGGAAAACCGCAACCATTCGAGCTCATCGGCGATTTTCAATCACACGGTCTTGGGATAAGGAGATGGATTGGGTCGATTGGGTCTGCGTGCCGTGATTTTCGATTATGGAATGGTGTTGTCCGGTCCGCCGGCTCCGGTAGCGCTCGCTGAGCTTCTGCGCATCACCGGGCTCGACGCCTCCAGGTTCAACGAAATGTATTGGGCCGATCGTCTTGCATACGACGAGGGCAAGCTGACGGGACTGGAATTCTGGCAAAAGCTGGCCCGCGACGCACGGTTGCAACTGAGTCCTGAGCAATTGGCGGAACTGAACGACTGGGACGCGCGCATGTGGACCACCGAGAATCAGCCCATGATCGAGTGGCAGCAGCGGGTGAAGACCCGCGGGCTGAAGACCGCCATCCTCTCCAACATGGGCGACAGTGTGCTTGACCGGCTGGTGAGGACGCACGATTGGATCGCACGTTTCGATGTGCTGGTGTGGAGCTTTCAGTTGGGGATGGCAAAACCCGACGCGGCGATTTACCGGCACACGTTGAAGGAACTGGCCGTCGCGCCCAGCGAGACGTTCTTCATTGACGACCGGATTGCCAACATCGAGGCAGCGCAGGCTCTGGGGATGCAATGCCATCTCTTTTCGACCCCCGAGCGGCTGCGCGAGGACCTGATTGCGCGGGGGCTGGATGGGGAGTTGCCGCTGCCGGGGTAGCGTTTGGAAAAGGAAGCAGTCTGGCCGGCGGAGTAGCTCGCCCGGTAAACTCTGATCATGAGCCTGCATCTCTTTGCTGCCACCACCAGCCACGGCAAGCTGCGCGATTTCCGCACCGCGTCGCGTGCGTATTCGGTTTCGATCGAACGGCTGCCGGGACTGGATGAGATGGCCGCGCCGGAGGAGAACGGCGCGACCTTCCTGGCGAATGCTTCGCTGAAGGCGATCTACTATTCGAAGTTTGCGCCCGATGAGATGGTGCTGGCCGATGATTCGGGACTCGAAGTGGATGCGCTTTCAGGCGCGCCCGGCGTGCGTTCGGCGCGGTTTGCGGCCGATGCAGGGGTGGTGGATTCGCCTGACGCCAACGACAACACCGATGTGTGGAACAACATGCTGCTCATCCAGCGCATGGCGGGAATTCCGGCGCCGCTGCGCACGGCGCGCTATCGGTGTGTACTGGCATGCGCGAAGAATGGCGCGCTCTACCAGACGGCGGAGGGCTCGGTGGAAGGCGAAATTCTGGACGCGCCGCGGGGAACAGGCGGTTTCGGGTACGATCCGCTGTTTTATTTGCCTGAGATGGGCAAGACCATGGCGGAGATGGATCTGGAAACGAAGCTTGAACTCAGCCATCGGGGAAGAGCGATTGCGGCGCTGCTGGCGCTGCTCGTGTAATCGTTCTTTTCCGTCCCAATTTTCTCCAAGATATAGGAGCGCGGAGCGCTCGCCTTGACGTGCATAGCTTCAGCCTCGAATAATGCAAGGGGTACAAAGTACAACACATCGTCCCTCGGTTCGATACTGCGGTCTTTCCGGAATCCGGAGCCGGCTCACGCTTCGGAGCCTAAGGAGCTGAAAACCCTCATGGCCACTGCTCACGTCCCTGCCGCGCGCCCTCACGTGCCTCAAGTTCACCGTGGCGTCGAGCCGCTGCACGCGGGCGAAGGCACCAGCTTCATCTGGCGCAAGCTGCATTCGCTGACCGGCATTGTTCCCATCGGCGCTTTTCTCATCGAGCACATCATCTCGAACTGGGAGGCGGTGCAGGGGCCGGTTGCCTACGGCAAGCAAGTGTATTTCCTGAACCACCTGCCGCTGGTGCGGGCGCTGGAGTGGGTGTTCATCTTCATTCCGCTGCTCTACCACGGCCTCTACGGCATCTGGATATGGCTGCGCGGCAAGGCCAACGTGGTGTATTACCCATGGGCCGGAAACTGGCTGTATGTGGCGCAGCGCTACACAGGGCTCCTGGCGGTGGTGTATATCGCCTACCACGTGGCCACGCAGCGTTTTATGGGCGTGGATTTGCCCAACCATCCGGCGGCGGCTTTCTGGAAGGTGCAGCGCGAGCTTGCGAATCCGTGGATTCTGGCATTTTATGTGGTAGCGATGATCGCCATCTGCTTCCATTTTGCCTATGGCGTGTGGCTCTTCGCTGCCAAATGGGGCATCACGCCGGGTGAGAGATCGCGATGGCGGTTTGGCTGGGTGTGCGGCGTGGCGGGATTCATTCTGATGGGCATGGGCTTGGCCAGCATCTGGGCGTTTGTAAGCGCCAGGTACGCGAATGCGCCGGAAAACCCCAGCCTCGGCTTCCAGGGATCAGAGAGCAGAGATCAGAGAACAGCTCTTGCTCTGAAACCCAATGGCTTGACGGTGAGAATTGGAAATCCATCGCAGGTTGCGGATGCACATGCTGGTCTCTGACCGTTGATCTCTGATCTCTGAAAAGGAAAGTGAATGGCGACGCCGAGAATCATCGTGGTTGGGGGAGGGTTGGCCGGGCTTGCCGCGGTCATCAAGATCGCCGAGGCGGGCGGATCGGTGGATTTGTTTTCCATCGTGCCGGTCAAGCGCTCGCACTCAGTGTGCGCGCAGGGCGGCATTAACGCGGCCAAAAACCTGAAAGGCGAGGGCGACACCACCTGGCAACACTTTGACGACACGATTTACGGTGGAGATTTTCTGGCCAACCAGACCCCGGTGAAGGCCATGTGCGAGGCCGCGCCGGCGATTATCGACCTGCTGGATCGCATGGGCGTGCCCTTCAATCGCACTCCGGAGGGGCTGCTGGATTTCCGGCGCTTTGGCGGAACGCTCTACAACCGCACGGCCTTTGCGGGAGCCACCACGGGGCAGCAACTGCTGTACGCGCTGGATGAGCAGGTGCGCCGCTACGAGGCCGAAGGCAAGGTAAAGAAGTACGAGGGGTGGGAATTTCTTTCCGCCATCATCGATTCGAAAGGTGTGGCACGGGGCATCACGGCGCTCGATCTGCGGTCAATGGAGCTGCGGGCATTTGCGGCTGACGCCATCATCCTGGCCACGGGCGGAATTGGCGCGATTTTTGGCAAGAGCACGAATTCGGTGGTTTGCACGGGGTCAGCGCAATCGGCGGTGTTTCAGCAGGGCGTGTATTACGCCAATGGCGAATTCATCCAGGTGCATCCAACGTCGATTCCCGGCGAGGACAAGCTGCGGCTGATGTCGGAGTCGGCGCGTGGCGAGGGTGGGCGTGTGTGGGTGCCGCGCAAGGCCGGCGACAACCGGCCGGCCAAACAGATTCCGGAATCGGAGCGGTTCTATTTCCTTGAGGAGTGGTACCCGAAGTACGGCAACCTGGTGCCGCGCGACGTAGCTACACGCGCCATTCACAAGGTGGTGTACGAGCTGGGCCTGGGCCTGGACGGGCAGGCCATGGTCTACCTGGACCTGACGCACATCGACCGCGAGACGCTGGATCGCAAGCTGGGCGGGATCCTGGAGATTTACGAGAAGTTTGTCGGCGTGGACCCGCATGTGGAACCGATGAAGATTTTTCCCGGCATGCACTACACCATGGGCGGATTGTGGGTAGACTTCGACCAGATGACCAGCGTCCCCGGCATTTTTGCGGCCGGCGAATGCGAATACCAGTATCACGGCGCCAACCGGCTGGGCGCGAATTCGCTGGTGAGCTGTATTTTCGGCGGGTTCCATGCGGGGCCCAATGCGATGCAGTATGCGAAGAGCTTGCCGGCGGTGGAGGGCGATGGCGGAGCAGCGGCAGAGTTGGCGCGTCAGGCGGAGATCAATAAGAAATTGATGAACAACGAGGGAAGCGAGAATCCCTTCCGGCTGTGGCGTGAGCTGGGCCAGACCATGACCGAGCACGCGACCGTGATTCGCCAAAACAAGGGGCTGGAGAAAGCCGATGCGAAGATCGTGGAACTGCTGGACCGCTTCAAGCGGGTGAACCTCAGCGACAAGAGCCAGTGGGCGAACACCAGCTTCGCCTTTGCGCGGCAACTCAAAAATATGCTGGAGCTTTCGCGGACCATTACGCAGGGCGCGATTCTGCGCGATGAGTCGCGCGGCGCGCACTACAAGCCGGATTATCCGGAGCGCAACGACGAGAAGTTCTTGAAGACGACCAAGGCGAGCTTTACCGGAACATGCGAGGGGCCGCGCTTCGAGTACGAGGACGTGGATACGCAGTACATCACGCCGCGGGCGAGACGCTACGACGCGGCCAAGTGAATTGCGGCACTCGAGAAGGGGAGGGTCTGGAGACCCTCGCCCAGCCGGTCTGCAGACTGGCGCTACTATGGGACGGCGGTACGCGAAAGGGATCATGGCAAACAGAACCGTGCAATTCGAGATCAAGCGGCAGGCAAGCCCGGATGGGCCTGCGGTGTGGGAGAGGTTTGAGCTGGAGTGGCGGCCGGGGATGAATGTAATTTCGGCGATGATGGAGATTGCGGCCAATCCCGTGACCGCCGACGGGCGGCCGACCACGCCCATTACTTACGACTCGAATTGCCTGGAGGAAATTTGCGGTTCCTGCGCAATGCGCATCAACGGCAAGGCGCGCATGGCGTGTTCGTCGCTGGTTGACAACCTGGAACAGCCGATCCGGCTTGAGCCGCTTTCGAAATTTCCGCTGGTGCGGGACCTGCAGGTAGACCGCTCGGTGCTGTTCAAAAATCTGATGCGCGTGAAGGCGTGGGTTCCCGTGGATGGTACTTACGATCTGGGTTCCGGGCCGCGCGTCTACCCGCAGCAGCAGGAGGTGAATTATCCGCTGTCGAACTGCATCTCCTGCACCTGTTGCATGGAGGTTTGCCCGCAGTTCAACGAGCAGACAGGTTTTGTGGGCGCGGCCACCATTGCGCAGGTCAGGCTCTTCAACAACCATCCCACGGGGAAAGTTCTCAAGGAAGACCGTTTGCGCGCGTTGGCGGGCGATGGCGGCATTCAGGAGTGCGGGTACGCGCAGAACTGCGTGAAGGCCTGCCCCAAGCAGATTCCGCTGACCAATGCGATTGCCGACGTGGGCCGTGACGTGATCGGGCAGAAAGTGAAGGATTGGTTGCGCGGATAGCGGCTCAGTGCGCGAACAGCGCCGTGAACGGACGCCCGTAGGCTATCACGTAAACTACCACTCCCACAAGACACGCAAGCGCCAGGCTGTGCAGGAAAACGAAGCGCAGGATCGTGCCTTCCTTGCCGTAGGTTTGCGTCGCGGTGCTGGCTACCACGATGCTAGGCGCGGCAATCATCTTGCCCATTACGCCGCCCGCGGAATTGGCTGAGGCCATCAGCACCGGCGATACGCCGATCTGCCGCGCGGTCACCTGCTGCAGGCTGCCGAACAGCACGTTCGAAGCGGTGTCGGAGCCGGTGCTGGCCACGCCAAGCCATCCGATCAGCGATCCGAAGAAAGGATAGAGAGAACCTGTGCGCGCGAAGGCCAGGCCGAGCGTAGCATCGAGGCCACAGTAGCGCGTGACGTAGCCGATGGCCATCATGACGGCGATGGTGACGATGGCGAAGCGGATGTTGAAGAGCGTTTTCAGGAATGAGCGGGCCAGAGTGATCGGGCCGAGGCCCATCAGCAGACCGGCGAGGAGGGCTGCGAAAAGAATGCCGGTGCCGGTTGCGGTAAGCCAGTTGAACGTGAAGATGGCGGCCTCTGCGGTGGGCTTTGCCACGACTGGCGGAACGCGCTGGACGGCATGATTGAGGCCGGACACGCGAAAGCTCAGCGTGGTGGCGCCGCCCGCCCACGCGGAGAACTTCGGAAATCCCCAAAGAAAGACAACCAGGCTGAGGATGAGCCAGGGCATCCAGGCTTTGGTGACGGAGACCAGGTTGTGATCGAAGCGCCGGCCGGTGCGGCCGGTGATGTCCTGCTTCTGCGCATTGAGGACGCGCCTGGGCTTCCAGAAGCGAAGGAAGACGACCAGCACTGCAATAGTGGCTCCGGCTGCGACGATGCCCACCAAAGTTGGTCCGCTGCCGAAGGCCATGAGAAGCTGAGCCAGCGAGAATGTGGCGCCGGCAACGAGAATGGCCGGCCAGACTTCAAGCATGGCGCGGAAGCCGACGAAGATCCAAATGAGCCAGAACGGGATGAGAACGCAGAATCCCGCGAGCAAGACAGCAGCTGTGCGCGTAAGCGCGAACAGGTCGAGGCCGGTGACGCCGTGCAGGGCCACAAGGGGAATGCCGAGTGAGCCGAAAGCCACCGGCGCCGTGTTGGCAAAGAGGCAAAGCCCAGCTACTTCGAGCGGGCGGAAGCCGAGAGTGATGAGAATGGCTCCACAAACGGCCACGGGCGCGCCGAACCCGGAAGTGCCCTCGAAGAATGCGCCGAGAGCGAATGCGATGAGGAGCAGTTGCAGGCGGCTGTCGTCAGTAATGTTGGTGAGGCTTTGCTGCAGGGCGACAAAGCGGCCGGTCTTGACCGTCAGGTCGTAAAGAAAGATGACGGGCAGAATGATCCAGCAGATGGGAAACAGTCCGTAGCCTGCGCCGAAGGTGGCCGCGGTCAGGGCTAGGCGCACCGGCATGTGGAAGACGACTGTTGCCACTGCCAGCGCGGTGAGCAGCCCCGCGCAGGCGGCAAGGTGGGCCTTGACGCGCAGCACGGCCATGGCGCTGAGCAACACCACGATGGGAAGGGCGGCCAGCATGGTGGAGAGCCACCAGCGGTGAAGGGGATCGTAGCCTTGTTCCCAGTGGCCGGTGGCGGGGTTGGTCGCCAGCAGGGAGACTGCGCCGAGGGCGACCGCAATCACGGCCGCGAGCAGGCCCAACGTTGATCCGCGCGCCGAATGCAGCTTCAGCTCAGGCGCGGCCGCAACTGGAGCAGAACGATTTGAGCCCATGCGGTCCTCGCAGATAGCATCTCACGGCTGGCGAAGCGGCCGCGGGAAGTGAACGCACGCAGGGAAATCGAGGGATAAGCTGCGGCAATTATGCATTAGTTGTTTGCGCTGGGAACGTTCTCGAAGATGTGTCCCATCTTTTCCTGCTTGGTACGCAGATACCGCTGAAAGGTTTCCTGCGACTCAACCTCGGCGGAGACGCGTTCGACCACCTCAATGCCGGCGGATTCGAGAGCCGCTACTTTTTCAGGATTGTTGGTGATGAGGCGAACCTGGGTAACGCCCATGAGCCGGAGCGCGGCGGCGGGAAGCTCATAGGCGCGGCAGTCGGCGGCGTAACCGAGCTGTTCGTTGGCCTCCACGGTGTCGAGGCCCTTGTCCTGCAGCTCGTAGGCCTTGAGCTTGGCCATCAGACCAATGCCGCGGCCCTCCTGCTGCTCGTAGAGGAGGATGCCTGCGCCGGCTTCGCCAATCTTGGTCAGCGCCAGCTCGAGCTGGAGACGGCAATCGCAACGCAGAGAGCCGAAGACGTCACCGGTGAGGCACTGGGAGTGGATGCGGACCAGCGGCGGAGCGGAATGGATATCGCCCATGACGAGGGCGACGAGGCCTTCGGTGTCCCGCGGGTCGCAGGAGTCCTTGGCGGCCGTGTCTTCGCGGACGCCTTCGAAGCCGAGGATGCGGAAGACGCCCCAGCGCGTGGGGAAATCAGCTTCGGCGGCCTGTCTCACGCTGGCAAATGCCATAAATCGATTGTACGGCTAGGAGCGGGCGCCGATGTGGCCGGTGCGGGCCGGCGACGGTTCTTTGCTGGCCAGCCAGGCATTCACGGCGGCGGCGGCTTTGCGGCCTTCGCTGATGGCCCAGACCACCAGCGACTGGCCGCGGCGCATGTCGCCGGCGGCGAAGATGCCTTCCTTCGACGTCATGAAGTCCTTGGTCGCCACGTTGCCACGGGCGTCCAGATCGAGGCCAAGCTGCTCGATCATGTCGTTGCGCACAGGACCGAGAAAGCCCATGGCCAAAAGAACGAGATCGACGTCCATGGTGAACTCGGAGCCGGGAATAACTTCGAATTTGGGCGGAGGACCGACGCGGACGGCGTGAAGCTGCTTCACGTTGCCGTGCTCGTCGCCGGTGAACTTCACGGAGTTGATGCTCCAGTCGCGGATACCACCCTCTTCGTGCGCGCCCTCGGTGCGCAGTTGCAGAGGCCAGAGCGGCCAGGGCGTGAGCGGCGAGCGCTCAGCCGGCGGCTTGGGCATGATCTCGAACTGGTGAACGCTTTTGGCGTGCTGGCGATGCGTGGTGCCCAGGCAGTCTGCGCCGGTGTCGCCGCCGCCGATGATGAGTACGCGCTTGCCGCCGGCGAGGATGGCCTTGGAGGGATCGACAAAATCGCCTTCGTTGCAGCGATTCTGCTGGGGCAAGAATTCCATGGCAAAATGAATGCCCTTGAGCTCGCGGCCGGGGATGGGCAGATCGCGCGGCTGCTCGGCGCCCCCGCAGAGCAGGATGGCGTCGTAATGGCCGGTGAGCGAGTCGACCGGGACATTCACGCCAATGTGCGCGTTGGGGATGAACGTGACACCTTCGGCCCTCATCTGCTCCAGACGGCGATCGAGGACATGCTTTTCAAGCTTGAAGTTGGGAATGCCGTAACGGAGCAGGCCGCCGATGCGGTCGTTCTTCTCATACACGGTGACGGAGTGGCCGGCGCGTCGAAGCTGCTGCGCGGCGGCCAGGCCGGACGGACCGCTGCCGACGACAGCCACGCGCTTGCCTGTGGCTTGCTCGGGCGGCTCGGGGCGAATCCATCCCTCGTCCCAGGCGCGGTCGACAATCGACCGCTCGATGAGCTTGATGGAAACCGGAGGCGCATTGATGCCCAGCACGCACGCGGCTTCGCACGGAGCGGGGCAGATGCGGCCGGTGAACTCGGGAAAGTTATTGGTCGCGTGTAGACGGCGGATCGCAGTCTCGAAGCGATTGTGGTAGACCAGGTCGTTCCAGTCGGGGATTAGGTTGTTGACCGGACAGCCGGTGTGGCAGAAGGGCACGCCGCAGTCCATGCAGCGCGCGCCCTGCTCACGCTGTTTTTCTTCAGGGAACGGATTGTAGATCTCGAACCAATCATTAATGCGCTCGTTGGCCTTGCGGCGCGTGGGCTGTTCGCGATCGATTTCCAGAAAACCTGTATCCTTACCCATGCTGCACCTCTGATACTGTAGCCGTCACCAGAGGCGACGAGTTTGCGGGAGCCGCGTAAAGCTCTTCAGCGCGCGGCACGCCGAGCACACGCTTGTATTCGTGCGGAAAAACCTTGATGAAGTGGGCCTGTGCGCGGGCAAAGTGCTCCAGGATCCAGGCGGCGCGCGGGCTGCCGGTCAAGTCGCGATGGCGCTCGAGCAGCGCGCGGATTTTCTCAATGTCTTCGGAGTCGACGAGCGGCTCGAGATCGACCCCGGCCTTATTGCAGCGGCGGGTGGTGAAGTCGCCCTGGTCGTCGTACACAAAGGCCACGCCGCCGCTCATGCCGGCGGCAAAGTTTCTTCCGGTCGTCCCGAGAACGACAACGCAGCCGTTGGTCATGTACTCGCAACCGTGATCGCCCACGCCTTCTACCACCGCAGTTGCGCCGGAGTTGCGGACGGCAAAGCGCTCGCCTGCGATTCCGTTCAGGAAGGCTTCGCCGCTGGTAGCGCCGTAGAGAACAACGTTGCCTACCAGAATGCTTTCCTCAGGCAGGAATGGCGAGGTCTTAGGCGGGTAAGCGACGATGCGTCCGCCGGAAAGCCCCTTGCCGAGATAATCGTTGGCATCGCCTTCGAGTTCGAGCGTCACGCCGCTGGGCACGAAGGCGCCGAAGCTCTGTCCGGCCGAGCCGTTGAACTTGAAGTGAATAGTGCCATCAGGCAATCCAGCCGAACCATAGTGGCGCGCGATCTCGCCGCCCAGCATGGCGCCGACGGTGCGATGCACGTTGCGGATGGCAAAGCAACCGGTCACGGGCTCCTTCTTTTCGAGCGCCGGCTTGGCCTTGGCGATGAGCGCGTGATCGAGCGCCGCGCTCAGGCCGTGATCCTGTTTGGTGACGCAGCGGCGCGCCACGCGCGAGGGCAGCGTGGGCGAGTAAAGGATCGAAGAGAGATCGATGCCGCGCGCCTTCCAGTGGGCGTCGGCGATGGAGGCGTCGATTTTGTCCACGCGGCCCACCATCTCATCGACGGTGCGGAAGCCCAGCTTGGCCATGTGCTGCCGCATCTGCTCGGCGATGAAGAAGAAAAAGTTGATCACGTTCTCGGGCGTGCCCCGAAAACGCGCGCGCAGAACTGGATCCTGAGTGGCGATGCCGACCGAACAAGTGTTCAGGTGGCATTTGCGCATCATGATGCAACCCATGGCGACCAGCGGCATGGTGGCGAAGCCGAATTCTTCAGCGCCCAATAGTGCGGCAATCGCCACGTCGCGCCCGGTCTGCAGTTTACCGTCGGTCTGCACCTTGATGCGGCTGCGCAGATCGTTGAGCAGCAGGACCTGTTGGGTCTCCGCGAGGCCGAGCTCCCACGGCAATCCCGCGTGCTTGATCGAACTGAGCGGCGAAGCGCCGGTGCCACCGGTGTCGCCGGAGATGAGCACCACGTCCGCATGAGCTTTCGAAACGCCGGCGGCCACGGTCCCCACGCCAACTTCGGAAACCAGCTTGACGGCGATGCGCGCCTTGGGGTTCACGTTCTTCAGGTCGTAGATCAACTGCGCAAGATCTTCGATGGAATAAATATCGTGGTGCGGCGGAGGTGAGATGAGGCCGACGCCGGGGATGGAGTGACGCACCTTGGCGATGATGTCATCCACCTTGTGGCCGGGCAACTGGCCGCCTTCGCCGGGCTTAGCGCCCTGGGCCATCTTGATCTGCAGCTCGTCGGCGTTGACCAGGTAATTCGTCGTCACGCCGAAGCGGCCGCTGGCCACCTGCTTGACGGCCGAGCGGCGCGAATCGCCGTTGGCGTCGGGCGTGAAGCGCGCTTCGTCTTCGCCGCCTTCGCCGGTGTTTGACATGCCGCCCAGCCGGTTCATGGCGATGGCGAGCGTTTCGTGAGCCTCCTTGGAAATCGACCCGAAGCTCATGGCGCCGGTCGTAAAGCGCTTCACGATCTCCTTCGCTGGCTCCACTTCTTCGATGGCGATCGGCTCTTCAGCATATTTCAGTTTGAGCAGCCCGCGCAGCGTGGAGAGGTTGCGGTTCTGATCGTCGATGAGGTCGGTGTATTCCTGGAAGGTGGCAAAGCTGTTCTTCTGCACCGCATGTTGCACCTTGCTGATGGTCTGCGGATTGAGCAAGTGGAATTCGCCGCCCTCGCGGTACTGATACTGGCCGCCGACCACAAGCTCGGTTTCGGATTCGGTGAAGGGCTGGAAGGCGTAAGCGTGCTTCATCTGCGCTTCGCGGGCCAGCACTTCGAGGCCCACGCCTTCGATGCGCGATGCGGTGCCGGGGAAGTAGGCTTCGACGAGCGACTGGTTCAGGCCGACGGCCTCAAACACCTGCGCACCGCGGTAGCTTTGCAGCGTGCTGATGCCCATTTTGGAGATAGTTTTGAGCAGAGCCTTGTTGATGGCCTTGATGAAATTCTTCTCAGCGTATTCGGCGGAGAGATTTTCAGGCAGCAGATTGCGGCGCTTGAGATCGTGAATGGTCTCGATGGCCAGATACGGATTGACGGCGCTGGCGCCATAACCGATAAGCAGGGCGAAGTGCATAACTTCGCGCGGTTCGCCGCTTTCGAGGATGAGCGCGACCTGGGTGCGAGTCTCTTCGCGCACCAGGCGATTGTGCACCGCAGCCATGGCCAGCAGGCTGGGGATGGGAGCGTACGTTGAGTCAACGCCCCGGTCTGACAGGATGAGCAGCGTGTATCCGGATTGCACGGCGTGCGAGGCACGGGCGCTGAGCTCGTCGAGGGCGTTCTTAAGGCCGGTTTCACCGTCGCCGGCGCGGAAGAGCGCGGGCAGCGTGGTAGCCAATAAATCGCCCGACGATACGCGGCGCAGCTTTTCGAGATCGCGATTGGTGAGGAGGGCATGCGGCAGCTTGAGCGTGTGGCAGTTCTCGGGCCTCTCGTCCAGAATGTTGCGCTCCGTGCCGATGTAGCTGATGAGCGACATCACCAGCTCTTCACGGATGGGGTCGATGGGCGGATTGGTGACTTGCGCGAAGAGCTGCTTGAAGTAATTGAAGAGCGGCTGCGGGCGGTCCGACAGGCAGGCGAGCGGCACGTCAGTGCCCATGGAGCCCACCGGCTCCTCGCCCTTGGCGGCCATGGGCAGCAGCAGAATGCGGAGATCTTCTTCACTGTAGCCGGCGGCGCGCTGGCGGCGCAGCAGCGTCTCAGGGTTGGAGCCTATGATACGCGAAGGTTCGGGCAGCACGTCGAGAGTGATCTGCTGCTGCTTAAGCCATTCGCCGTAGGGCTGGCGGCCGGCCAGTTGCTTCTTGATTTCGGCGTCCGCGATGATGCGCTTCTGGACCGTGTCGACCAGGAACATGCGGCCGGGTTGCAGGCGCCCCTTCTTGCGAATGTCTTCGGCGGGCACTTCGATGACGCCGGCTTCGGAGGCCAGTACGACCAGATCGTCCTTGGTTACAATGTAGCGGCCGGGGCGCAGCCCGTTGCGGTCAAGCGTGGCGCCGATAACGCGGCCGTCGGTAAACGCGATGGCCGCCGGTCCGTCCCACGGCTCCATCAGCGATGCGTGGTACTCGTAGAAGGCGCGCTTGTCCTCGTCCATGTCGGGATTGCCGGCCCATGCTTCAGGAATGAGCATGGCCATCACGTGGGATAGGGAACGGCCGGACTGGTAAAGGAATTCGACGGCGTTATCGAGCGAGGCGGAGTCGCTGCCGCCGGGAACGATGACCGGATAGAGCTCGCTCATCTGACCCTTGTGCAGCGGGCTCTGCATGATCGACTGCCGCGCGCTCATCCAGCTCACGTTGCCGCGGATGGTATTGATCTCGCCATTGTGCGCGACGTAGCGATAAGGGTGGGCGAGCTTCCAACTGGGAAACGTGTTGGTGGAGAAGCGCTGGTGGATGAGGGCTAGCGCGCTGGTCACCAGTGGATTGGCGAGCTCGAAGTAGAATTTCTCAATCTGCGGCGCCAGCATCAGGCCTTTGTAAATGATGGTGCGGCAGGAGAACGACGGAACGTAAAAGGTTTCCTTGTCCTCGATCTCCGAATTGGCAATCTCGTTTTCGGTGCGGCGGCGGATGCGATAAAGCAGGCGTTCGAAGGCTTCTTCGTCGAGTCCGCACGGCGCGGCGACGAAAAGCTGCTCGATGTACGGCTGCGAGTTGCGGGCTTCGCGGCCAATGGCGTCGCCATTCACCGGCGTGTCGCGCCAGCCGAGAACGGTGCAGCCCTCCTGCTGCGCAATGCGTTCGAAGACGCCTTCGCACTGCAGGCGGCTGTGTTTTTCAACGGGCAGGAAGCACATGGCTACGCCGTAAGCGCCGGGCCCGGGCAGCCGGATGCCCAGTTCGCCGCATTCGCGCGCGAAAAAGGCGTGCGGAATCTGGATCAGGATTCCTGCGCCGTCACCGGTCTGGGGGTCGCACCCGGCCGCGCCGCGGTGCGTAAGGTTGATGAGCACCTCAAGACCCTTGCGGATGATCTCATGGCTCTTTTCGCCGCGAATGCTGGCGACCAGCCCCATACCGCAAGCATCGTGCTCATGGCGCGGATGGTAGAGCCCCTGCGCGCCAGGAGTCGTTGCGGGTGTGCGGAGACGACTCGGTGAATTCATGGCAGCCTTTACCGATGAATTTTTTTAAGAGCACCAGCGGCGCCCAAAAAGGAGCCAGGGCCAAAATGACTGTTGCCTTCGGGGCGGAATCCCCTTTATTCCTGCAGCTTTCGACAGCCGCTCTTTTCTCTCTGGCGCTCTGCGGCGGCGAGCGGGCTTGTCTGCGCGCGCCCTTGAATCCCCGGATACACAACCTCTGCGCGATCCATTCCGAGTGAATCGCCCAGGTCCTTCCACTCCAACGACGAAGACCTGTCGTTGGGGCCTCGCCATGATCAAGAGGTTGGCTGAGCAGGTCCGGCCCGCGTCCGAGACTTGTCTTTTATTAATATAGCGAAAAAATGGCTATGGGCCCAAGCCCGTTTTCGTAAAGTGGCTTGGGTGGACGGCTTGGCCGGCGTTCCCGAGTGAATCTCGGTCGGGTCACCGGGCTTAGTGTATCTTTGGAACCAGCGGCCATGACCGGCAAATCGAGTATGCACGACACTTTACTGGTGACCGGCGGAGCCGGGTTTATCGGCTCCAACTTCGTTCTAAGTTGCCGGAAAAGCACCCCGTTTTCCGTCGTCAACCTCGACCTGCTGACGTATGCCGGCAATCCCGCCAACTTTTCGGAACTGGACGGGGACGGTCGCTACGCATTTGTGCGCGGCGATATTTGCGACGCCGGGCTGGTGGCCGGCCTGCTGGACGAGCATCGGCCGCGGGCGGTGGTGCATTTTGCGGCCGAGAGCCACGTGGACCGGTCGATCGTCTCGCCGGAGGCGTTTATCCGCACCAACGTTTATGGCACCTTCACGCTGCTGGAGCAGGCGCGGCTTTATTGGATGGGCCTGAGCGAAGCGGATCGGGCCGCATTCCGGTTTCTGCACGTTTCCACGGATGAAGTGTACGGAACGCTGGACGCAGATGAGCCGGCGTTTTGCGAGACCACGCCCTACGCACCCAACAGCCCTTATGCGGCCTCGAAGGCCGGCTCCGACCACCTGGCGCGGGCCTATTTCCACACCTACAAAATGCCCGTGCTGACCACTAACTGCTCCAACAACTACGGGCCCTTTCAATTTCCGGAAAAATTGATTCCGCTCATGATCCTGAACGCGCTGGAAGGCAAGCCGCTGCCGGTCTACGGCGACGGCAAAAACGTGCGCGACTGGCTTTTTGTGGAGGATCACTGTGCGGCCATCTTTACAGTGCTGGGAAAAGGCAAGCCGGGCGAGACATACAACATTGGCGGGAACAGCGAGCGCGCAAACATGGACGTGGTAACCACCATCTGCGACCTGGTGGACGAGCTGCGGCCGCCCTGCGCGGGCAGCGAACGCCGTCAGCTGATTACGTACGTGAAAGACCGGCCGGGGCACGACCGGCGATATGCGATCGATGCGACGAAGATTATGCGGGAGCTGGGATGGAAGCCGGCGGAGAAGTTTGAGAGCGGGCTGCGCAAGACGGTCGAGTGGTATCTCGGTCATCCGAAGTGGGTGGAGAGCGTGCGCACCGGGGCCTATCGCGAATGGATCGCGCGGAATTACGCGGAGCGGCTGAAGATATGAAAGGCATCATTCTCGCGGGCGGATCGGGGACGCGGCTCTATCCCGTAACTCACGTGATTTCGAAGCAGCTTCTGCCTGTCTACAACAAGCCGATGATCTACTACCCGCTGAGCACGCTCATGCTGGCCGGGCTGCGCGAGATTCTGATCATCTCCACTCCGCAGGACACGAGCCGTTTTGCGGAACTGCTGGGCAACGGCAGCCGCTGGGGTATGGACATCAGCTATGCGGTCCAGCCCAATCCCGAGGGACTGGCGCAGGCGTTTCTGATCGGGCGCGATTTTATCTGTGGGCAGACCAGCGCGCTGATCCTGGGCGACAACATTTTTTACGGCCAGGGATTCTCGCGGCAACTTCAAGCGGCGGCTGCAATTGAGAACGGCGCAACCGTTTTCGCCTATCCGGTCGAGGATCCGGAGCGGTACGGGGTGGTGGAGTTCGACGCGCGGGGTCGCGCAGTGAGCCTGGAAGAGAAGCCCAGTCAGCCCAGGTCGCGCTACGCTGTGACGGGATTGTATTTTTACGATCGCGATGTAGTGGAGCTCGCGTCTGGGCTCAATCCCTCTCCGCGTGGAGAACTGGAGATCACGGACCTGAATCGCCTCTACCTCGAAGCCGGCAAGCTGAACGTGGAGATTATGAGCCGGGGCATGGCCTGGCTCGATACCGGCACGCACGAGTCGCTGCTCGAGGCTTCGATGTTTGTGCACACCATCGAGCGGCGGCAGGGATTGGACATTGCCTGCCCCGAGGAGATCGCCTACCGGCTGGGATTCATAACCGCCGAGCAGTTGGAGACGCTCGCCGCGCCCATTCGCAAGAGCGGATATGGCCAATATCTGCTGGAATTGTTGCGCGAGCCATATCTTGCGCCAAAGAGCACCGAGCCGTAAACGAGCATGACCTTCGAAGAGACATCGCTGCCCGGCGTGCTGCTGATTACGCCGAAAATCTATCGCGACAACCGGGGCGCGTTTCTGGAGACGTTTAATCAGCGCGAGATGTCTGCGGCCGGGCTGCCGTCGAAGTGGGCGCAGGATAATTTCTCGCTCTCCAAAAAGAATGTGTTGCGCGGGATTCATTACCAGATCGTGCAGCCGCAGGGAAAGCTGGTCCGCGTGACGCATGGCGCGGTGCTGGACGTGGCCGTGGATTTGCGCCGCAGCTCGACTCATTTCGGGCGGCACGTGGCCGTGGAGCTGAGCGGCGAAAACGGCCGGATTCTGTGGATTCCGCCCGGCTTTGGGCATGCGTTCCTGGTGCTGAGCGAAGTGGCGGGATTCGCATACAAAGTGACGGATTATTATTCGCCGGCCGGCGAGCGGACGATCCTGTGGAACGATCCGGAGATCGGGGTTGCGTGGCTGGCCAAGACAGAAGAGGTGATCGTTTCGGTGAAGGATGCGCAAGGCAAGCTGCTGCGGGAAGCCCAGGTATTCGCATAGCTCGTCGCAACACTGCCCCCAGCCAACGCCGTGTTTTTATTGCCTCAAATGCCGCGCCGGCGGCGTATGGTCGCCGTCGCCGCCGATGGTATACTCACTTGTCAGGTGTGCGCGAACACCGCTATTCTCACTGCTTTTGAGGTTCTTATGTCCGGCCACTCGAAATGGGCCACTATCAAGCACAAAAAAGGCGCGCTGGATGCCAAGCGCGGCAAGATTTTCACCCGCCTCATCAAGGAAATCACCATTGCCGCCCGGGCCGGCGGCGATCCGGACGGCAATCCACGGCTGCGCACGGCCGTCCTGGCCGCCAAGGCCGAAAACATGCCTGCCGATAACATCAAGCGAGCCATCCAGCGCGGCACTGGGGAACTGGAAGGCGCAACCTACGAGGAAGTTACGTTCGAGGGCTATGGGCCAGGCGGGGTGGCCATCCTGGTGGATGTTCTGACCGATAATCGCAACCGCGCGGTGAGCGAGATTCGCCATACCTTCGCGAAAAATGGCGGCAACATGGGCGAAACCGGATCGGTAAAATTCATGTTCTCGAAAAAAGGCTTGATCGCAGTCGAGAAATCGGTTGCCGATGAAGAGAAGTTGATGGACATCGTGCTGGAGCACGGCGGCGAGGACCTGAGCGACCAGGGCGACACCTGGGAGATCATTACCGATCCCCATGCGTTTGAGGCGGTGCTGGCGGCGGTGCGGGCCGCGGGCATTCCCACGGTCATGAGCGAAGTAACCATGGTGGCCTCTACCTATACTAAGCTGGAGGGCCCGGTGGCCAGCCAGATGATCCGCCTGCTGGAAGCGCTCGAAGACCTGGACGATGTGCAAAATGTCCATTCGAACTTTGACATGGATGCCGAACAGATGGAGCACGCGGCGGGCTGAGCGAGGCGGGATTTAATGCGCGGAAAAAGGGCCGCCCGTTGAGGCGGTCTTTTTTTGGAGAAATACAGGGGCCAGGGGAACAAGGGAACGAGAATACAGGGAAGAGGTGGGGAAGAGCTTGCGGCGATTTGATTGGGTTGTATTGCTCTTGTTGATGGCTGGGCCGCCGGCGGCGATGGCGCAAGCTTCGAGATCGGGAGCTACAGCCGCCCAAGCTCCGGAAGTGATCAACGGCCCCGGGATCCATGACATTGCTGATCCCGTTGCGTATGTCCGCGACCATCGTAGCTGGGAAATGGGGCCATTTGTGAATTGGGGATCGGGAGTGGGCAGCCGCTCCGATTACAAGTTTTTCTGGGCAGGCTTCCAGATCGGCAAGGTGTTGACGCCGGTGGTGCACGCGGGCATTTTCAGCGGACAGTTCGAGCTCGCAGGCAACATCCAGCCGCTGTGGCTGGGGTTTACGCCCCCGCCACACATGGAGCAATACACTTGCATCGATCCGACCACCGGCCAGCCGTATAGTTGCCAGCTTCCCACGGGGGGAGGAACGTTTCACGGCGTAAGTATTATGCCGGTAATCTTCCGCTGGAACTTTCTGACCCATTCACGGCGGATTCAGCCTTGGTTTGAGGCGGCGGGCGGGCTGATCTATACCACGCACAAGTTTCCGCCCAATCTCCTGAGCGATCCGGCTCTAGGGATCGACGGCGGGACGTGCGTGTGGAATTTCTCACCGCAGGGCGGCGGCGGCATCCATTTTTTTCTCCGCGACAAGCGGTCGATTGACCTCGGTGTCAGCGGGGTACACATCTCCTCGGCCTCGCTCGGCGACCGCAATCCGGGCGTCAATGCCAGCGTCCAGGTGCAGGTGGATTACACCTTCTGGAGATAAGGGAGGATTCCCGAAACAGACCTGCCCCGGGTCAGGCGCAAAAACAGCGACGCGCCGAACCTTGGGCACCCGGGTGCCTGGTGGGGAACGAGAGAGCATGAACGGGCCGGTGGTGGAGTGCGTTCCTAATTTCTCAGAGGGCGTGGATGCCCGGCGGGTCGAGGCCATTGTGGCTGCGATGCGCATGGAGGGGGTGCATCTGCTCGACTGGTCGATGGACGCAGACCACAACCGTTCCGTGGTGACCATTGCCGGCGCGCCGGGGGCCGTGGTGGAAGCTGCAGTGCGGGCGGTAGGACGCGCCGTGGACCTGATTGATCTGACTCGCCAGCAGGGCCAGCATCCGCGTATTGGCGCGGCCGACGTAATTCCGTTCGTGCCGGTTTCCGGCATCAAGCTGGACCAGTGCGCAATGCTGGCCCGGCAGGCAGGACTGGAAATCTGGCAGCGCTTTGGCGTACCGGTGTTTTTTTATGAGGCGGCGGCCGCGCGGCCGGACCGTGCCAACTTGGACGATGTGCGTCAGGGCCAGTTCGAAGGGTTGCGGGAAGCGGTGCGCAAGGACCCGTCGCGGCGCCCGGACCTGGGCGGGCCGGACTTGCATCCGACCGCCGGCGCCTGCGCCGTGGGAGCGCGTAAGTTCCTGGTTTCGTATAACATCTATTTCGATTCCAGCGATGTGGCCATGGTTCGCGCCATGGCCCGCGAGGTGCGCGCCGCATCTGGAGGCTTGAAGGGCGTGAAGGCTCTGGGGCTTCTGGCGCAGGGGCGGGCCCAGCTTGCGCTGAGTATTACGGATGTGGCCGCCACGCCGGTTTCTCAGGTCCATCGCAAGGTGAGCAGCCTGGCTTCGCACCACAAGGCGGCGATGACTGAAGCCGAGGTTGTGGGCTTGATTCCCGAGGCGGCTTGTGAGCGGGAAAGCGAGTGGATGCGTCAATTAAGTGGATTCGACCCGCAAACCAAGATTCTGGAGCGGCGTCTCGAAACCCCGTTGCCATGGCCTGACGAGCAATAGAGGGGCTCCGGCGGCTGGAAACCGCGGCGTTAGAATCAAAATGTCGGATTGTTAGGCTTTTCAGGCTTTCGTGGCGCGAAAACTGCGCAAGCGAACTGGTTTTTCGCGATTGGCACCAAGACAACTTAATTCCGGAGGATGGAAGTGTTGAAGTCGTTGATGAAACTTTCGGTCGTTCCTGCGCTTTTGGCAAGCGCCGGTATGGTCCACGCGGCCCAGTTGGATACGGATGCGCGCGGAGCGATCCCCGAATCGGTGCAGCAACTGGTGGTGATCGATTACCGGGCCATGCAGGATTCGACCTCGGCCATGGACCTGCGCAATAGGGTAATGCCGCCTGAACTGAAGCAGTTCGACGAGGCGCTGCACAAGTCGGCGCTGGGCGGCGCGGGCAGCATGGATCAGTATGTGGACGAGCTGGCATTTGCGTTGTTCCGGCCCAAGGCCGGTAGCGACAATTTGGATACAGTGGGCATTGCGCAGGGACAGTTCCCGGAGCAGGACATCCTGGCGGCATTCAAAAAGCAACACTTGAAGCCGAAAATGGTGCGCACCAACGCCATCTATCCCATGACCAAGACGGGCATGGTGCTTTGCTTCGTCGATCCGTCGACCATGGTCTTCGGCGACACGGACGCGGTGACCAAGGCGCTGGACGCGCGCGACGGCGTATCGCTGAGCTTGCTGGCCAACGGCGCGATGATGAGCGCCATGCAGGGCGTGGACTCGAGCGCGCTGTGGAGCATTCTGGACGACAAAGGCACGCAGACCATGATGAAGCAGCTCATGGGCCAGGCGGGCTCGGTCACCGATTTCGATACCGTGAAGAAGCACCTGCAGGGCAGTTCGTACTCGATGGATTTCATCCACGGCGTGAGCTTTGACCTGACCATCTCCACCGGCGATCCGTTCACGGCGGCTACGGTATCGTCGCTGCTGACTGCGGCGGTGACGTTGCGCAAGTTGAGCAGTTCCGACGCGGAGAAGCAGGCCTTGAATGCGACTACCATCGCCTCCAATTCCGGGTCACTCACCATTCACTTTGCCTCCACCGATGCGGAGTTTTCGAGCCTGTTGCAGTCGCCGCTGTTCCAAAGCATGGTGCATTAAGGCGGAAACAAGGGGCCAAGCGAACAAGAAAAACCATCGGGCTGCAATCGAGCAGCTCGAACACACTTCAGATCGGGCCGGCTATCGTCACGCGATGACCGGCCTATTGATTTTTGTGTTCAAACCTGGTCCTCAATTCGTTCTTGGCAGTGGGGGTCAGCTTGCGGGTGAGAGCCGAGGATGAAACTCTGCTTTACCGTTAGGGAGCAGAACGATTTCCAGCGTTCCCTGTTGGCGCTCGGCGAGGTCGGGGCCGTTGATCTTCACTTGCTTGTCATCTGCGCCGGTGTAAGTAATGGTAAGCGGGCCGCTGCCCAGCACCAGGATGCGATAGTGGAAGTCCGCTCCGGCGGCCAGAGAGTCGGCTCCAAAGCTGGCGCTGGGATAATCGACTTCGAGAAGCTGGATGGCCGCGCCGGTGCGGTTCTCGATGTTGGTGTCGATGTGGTACGAATGGCAGGCCGCGGCCAGCCAAAGAGGCAACAAAAACGTGGCGGCGACGAAGCCGCGCAGGGCGCTGCGGCGCGTCATTCCGGCTTCTCCAGGTGTTGATTTTCGCTCTGGGCGTTCTCTTGCGGGGCGTCGATCTTCAACTTCGCTTCAAGTTTGCCGATGCGTTTGACGAGCTCGGGCAGACGCTGAAAGATGGCCACGGCGCGCAGCCAGGTGCGGTTGTCGAAGCCCGGCGAGCCGGAGATCATCTTGCCCGTCGGCACGTCGTGTGAGACACCGGATTGCGCGGTAAGGATGACGTTGTCACCCACCGCACAATGGCCGGCGATGCCCACCTGGCCGGCAAGGATTGCATTATTCCCAATCACCGATGAGCCGGCAAGTCCGGTTTGTGCGCAAAGCAGCGTATTCTGGCCCACGCGCGAGCCGTGGCCTATCTGCACGAGATTGTCAACCTTGGAGCCGTCGCCGATTTCGGTCGCGCCCACGGTGGCGCGGTCAATGGTGGCGTTGGCCTGCACGTCCACGCGACTGCCGATGCGCACGGGGCCCGATTGCGGGATTTTTTCCCACTGGCCGGATTCGTTCTTCGCGAAGCCGAAGCCGTCGGAGCCAATGATGGCGCCGTTTTCCAGCGTGACGTGATCGCCAAGGACGCAGTTTTCGCGTACAACCGCGTGCGCGTGCGCGAAAAAGTGGCTGCCGGCCTGCACCCCGGGATAAAGAACCACGTGGGCCAGCAGCGTGGCGTGCGGGCCGAGGCGCACGCGCGGACCGACTACGGCATAGGGCCCAATGTGCGCGCCTTCGCCAATCTCGGCCGTGAGATCGATGACCGCGGTGGGATGAATGCCGGTGGGATATGCAGGCGGCGTGTAAAAGAACGCGAGCGCGCGGGAAAACGCGAGATAGGGGTTCTGGATGCGCAGGGTTGCGGCGGGGATTTCCTGAAACGCGGGCTCGACGATGACCGCGGCCGCGCGCGTGGTGCGGGCCAGAGCTGCATAGTGGGGATTGGAAACGAAACTGATTTCGTTCGGCCCGGCTTCTTCGATGCCTTTGATGCCGGTGATCTCTAGGCTCGCGTCGCCGCGGAGTTCCGCGCCCAGCCGGCTTGCCAGTTCGCCCAGCGTCATTGAGTTCATTGTAGCGGGCGCGGCTTGCGGCTTCTGTTGAGCTAAGGATCCCTTTGAGTGCGCATTCCCGCAGCGGCTAAAGCCGCTCTCACTGTGGAAGATCTGGATGTACGGGCCGAAGGCCGTACCCTCTACTCAAACAGCTCCCTTCAAACTTCTTAGTGGCTGGCCTGCGGTTCGACTTCGACGGCTGGCGTGAGCACGGGGGGCTGCGTTTCCGGAGGCGGCTGCAGGGTGTGCGCGCCGTTTTGCGCGGCGTGCAGGGTCGTGTTGGGCACAATGCCGAGGGCCAGCGTGGCGGCTACGCACATACCGAGGGCAGCACCGACCGCAATGCCCACTGCCGGCCGCGGCACTGCCGATTCGTCGGCAGTGGGGCGTTGCGCGGAGACCACGGCCAGGCGCAGATAGTAGGCCGCTGCCAATCCCGAATTCAGCAGGCCGATGATGGCCAGCGCTATGGCGCCGCCGTCGACTGCCGACGAAAAGGAATAAAACTTGCCGAAGAAGCCCCCGGTGAACGGAATCCCGATGAGTGAAATGAGGAAGAAGATGAGCAGGCTGCCGAGCATCGGTGCGCGGTAGAGCAGCCCGCGGAAATCGTCGATAAGCGGGCACTTGTCGTCGTAGCCGCTGACCAGCGTAATGACGGCGAAGATGCCCACATTCATGGCGGCGTAGGCAGCGGCGTAGAAGCTGGCGGCGGCAATGCCGATGTCGGCTGCGCCGGCAAGTGCGGCCAGAAGGTAGCCTGCGTGAGCGATGGACGAATAGGCCAACATCCGCTTCACGTTCTGCTGGCGCAGCGCGGCCAGGTTGCCGACGGTCATGGACAGAACGGCGACCACCCACAGCAGCGGCGACCAGAAGGAATGCAGCGAGGGGAAGGCCTCGTAAACGATGCGCAGCAGCAGCGCGAAGGCCGCGGCCTTGGGTGCGGTCGAGAGCAGCGCCACCACTGGTGACGGTGCGCCTTCGTAGACGTCGGGCGTCCAGATGTGGAAGGGCGCGGCGGAGACTTTGAAGAGTATCCCGACCAGCATCATGGCCACGGCGACGACGACCAGCACCTGGTTTTGGGCCAGAGGCGCCAGGCGAGCGATCTCATAGATCTGCGTGGTTCCCGTGGCGCCAAAAATAAGCGCGATGCCGTAGAGCAGGAACGCAGTCGCGAAAGAGCCGAGCAGGAAATACTTGAGGGCGGCTTCAGGACCGCGGCCGGTGCTTTTGCGGTATCCGGCAAGGATGTAAGTGGAAATGGACGAGATTTCGAGGGCGATGAAGACGACCAGGAGCTCGATGGCGCTGGTGAGCAGGCACATGCCGACCGCGCCAAAGACGACCAGTGCGTAGAACTCGCCCTGGTGATGGCTTTGCGCGGGTAGCGTGTCGAGCGAGAGCAGAAGCGCGACCAGGATGATGCCGCAGATGAGCACGTGGAAGAACACCGTGAAATAGCTGGTTTCGACGGTGCCGAAGAAGCCCGCGCCCTGGGGCAACGAAAGTTGCCAGAGGCTGGCCCAGAGCGCGATGGTGGTGCCGATTGCGCCAACCCAGCCCAGCGGGCGGCGCGGCCAGTTGGGCGGCAGAGTGGCATCGATGAGCATGATGGCCACGCCGGTGAGAGTGAGAATCACCTCGGGGAGGATGCGGTAAATGTCGGAGTGATTCACCGCCGGGCCCCCCGGGTGGAGTGATTTAGGACGATTGAGGGCAGAATCAGAACGGTCGGATGCTCGTGAGCAAAATCTTTGACTTCCAGCGGGTGCACGCCGGACTGAATAGAGTTGAGCCAGAGATTGGGCGCTACGCCCATGGCCAGCATGAGGACGGCCAGCGGAGTGAGCGCGGCGAGCTCGCCGAAGCGCAGATCAGGCGCGGGCCGTTCGGCGAGTGCGCTTTCCGGACCGTAGAAGAGGCGCTGGACCAGCCAGAGCATATAAGACGCGCTCAGGATCACGCTGACCGCGGCGGCAATAGCCCAGCCGCGGCTGACCTCAGTGAACGTCGTGGAGAGGATGATAAATTCTCCGATGAAGTTGCCGAGCAAGGGCAGGCCGATCATGGTGAGCGTGGCAATGACGAAATAGGTTGCGGTGTGGGGCAGCCTTGCGGCCATGCCGCCGTAGGCCGCAATCTCGCTGGTCCCGTAGCGGCTTTCCAGCGCGCCCAGCAGCACAAAGATCGCGCCTTCGACCACGCCCAGCGAGAGAATCTGATACACCGCGCCGTTCCAGCCGGTGACTGTGAGGCCGTAAATGGCGAGGATCACAAGACTGAAGTGGCTCAAGGCGCCGAAAGCCAGCAGACGCCAGAAATCGCGCTGCACCAGCGCCAGGCCTGCGCCATAGAGAATTCCGATAACGCCCAGCGCGATCATGACCGGTGCGACGTAGCGGGCCTGCGCAGGAAACAGGCCGACGTGGAAGCGGAGCATGGAGTAGAGGCCCATTTTGCCGGCGACCACCATGGCCATGGCCACGGGCGCTTCAGCAAAGGTGTCGCCCAGCCAGCCGTGCAGCGGAAAAACCGGGACCTTGACCGCGAAGGCGAAGAGAAAGGCCAGCGAGACCCAGAAAATCGCGCCGGAAGGGAACGATCCGTGGGCAAGCAGCACCTGGAGGGTAGTGAAATCGAAGCTGCCGGTGCGCGAGTAGAGCCACAGGATGGCAACTAGCAGCGGTGCGGATGGAATGAACGTAAACAGGAAGAATTTAAGCGCGGCACGCGGGCCGTTTTTGCGCCCGTACATGGCGATGAGCACGGCCATGGGCGCAAGTGAAAGCTCCCAGAAGCCGTAGTAGAGCATCAGGTCGAGGGAAATAAAAACGCCGAACATGGCGGTCTGCTGGACGAGAAACAGCGAGTAAAAAACTTTACGGCGCGACTGGATCACGTTCCAACTAGCCAGCACGCCGACGGGCGCAAGCAGACCGGTAAGGACCACCAGCCAGAGGCTGAGGCTGTCGACGCCGACATGATAAGCGATGGCGGGATTCTCAATCCACGGACGGTTGACTTCGAACTGGAAGCCAGGCTGGCCGCTGATGAAGTGCGCCGGCAGATGCAGCGTGAAGGCGAAGGTGACGAGCGAAGTGAACAGCGCGATCCAGTTGGGAAGCTTGGCGCGATCGGGCAGGAACGCAACCAGCGCCGCGCCTGCCAGCGGAACCAGCAGGATGAGGGTGAGAATGATTGGATCGTAAACGTTCATCTTCTCAGAACCCCGTCCAATGGAGATTGATTCCGTGGCTTGAAAGCAGCATAGGGATCAGCGCGAAGAGCAGCAGAGCCGCTGCTCCAGCGGCCAGCCACGCGGCATAGGAGCGCAGATTGCCCGATTGCCAGCGCTGCAAAATAGCGCCGCCCAGGCTTGCCGTGCCGCCCAGCAGCCATGCCGCACCGCCCAAAATGCCGGTATCGACCACCCAGCCGAGCACGTAGCGCGAAAAGGCCAGCAGCGGCTTGACGAAAACCGCGCCATAAAGCTCGTCAACATAAAACCTGTTGGCAACCAGGCTGCAAACGCCGGGCATAGCGGCAACGATCTGTGCCGGGCGCTCCGGCTTGCGCCGGTAGTACTTGTCCGCAATCAGCCAGCCTTCCAGCGCGATCAGGACTGCGGCAATGCTGAGGATCAGTTCGAGGTGCGGAAATGCAGATGTGCCGATGCGCGCGCCGGTGACGGGTGCAAGGTAGACGCTGAAGCGCTCGATGCCGATCCACCCGCCGCAAACCGAGAGCGCGCCCAGAATGATCTGCGGGATCAGCATCGAAACAGGCGCTTCATGCGGGTGCGCGTCGTGGCTGCGCGTCTCGCCGAAAAAGGTCATGTACCAGAGGCGAAACATATAGATGGCGGTGAGCAGCGCCGTGACGAAGCCGACAAACCAGAGCGCCTTGCCGAATGCGTCGTGGAGAAATGCGGCGTAGAGGATAGCATCCTTTGAGAAAAAGCCTGCGAAGGGAAAAATGCCACAGATGGCAAAGACGGCCGCAGTCATGGTCCAGAAGGTGATGGGAAGCTTTTTGCGCAATCCGCCCATTTTGCGCATGTCCTGTTCGCCGCCCATGGCGTGGATGACGGAGCCGGCGGCGAGGAAGAGCAGTCCCTTGAAGAACGCATGGGTCATCAGGTGGAAGATGGCGGCGGAATAGGCCGCCACGCCGCAGGCCAGGAACATGTAGCCAAGCTGGGAGATGGTGGAGTAGGCCAGCACGCGCTTGATGTCGTTTTGCGCCAGGCCCATGACGGCGGCGAAGAAGGCTGTGGCCGCGCCGACGATGGCGACCGTTCCGAGCGCGAGGGGCGAATGGTCAAAGAGAAAGTGCGTGCGGCAGATCATGTACACGCCGGCCGTAACCATCGTGGCCGCGTGAATGAGCGCGGAGACGGGCGTAGGGCCTTCCATGGCGTCGGGCAGCCAGACGTAAAGCGGAAGCTGGGCGCTTTTGCCGGTAGCGCCGGTAAGCAAGCATAGGCAGATGACGGTAAGGATGCCTCCAGTCCATGCCGGATTCGTGGCGAGCTTGGCGGCGATTTCGCTGAAGGTGAGCGTGCCGAAGTTGCCGAGCAGAAGAAATATTCCGATAAGAAAACCGAAGTCGCCGATGCGATTAACGATGAAAGCTTTTTTGCCGGCATCAGCGGCGGATCTTTTCTGGAACCAGAAACCGATGAGCAGGTACGACGCCAAGCCGACGCCTTCCCAGCCGACGAACATGAGCAGAATGTTGCCCGCCAGCACCAGCGTGGTCATAAAAAACAGAAAGAGATTGAGATAGCTGAAATAGCGCGCGTAGCTGGGATCGTCGTGCATGTAGCCGACGGAGTAGAGGTGGATGAGGAAGCCTACGCCGGTGATGACCAGGAGCATGACGAGGGAAAGCTGGTCGAGGACGAGGGTGAAGTCGACATGGAGGGTGCCGACGTTGATCCAATAAAACGGCAAGTGCTCGGCAACGGGAAGCGGCATATTGGCCCAAAAGCCGGTGATACTGCGCGAGGCATTGAGGACCAGGCCGAAGGAAGCAAGCGGCGCCAGCAGGCCGATGGCGCTCACCAGCCAGCGCGGCAGGCGTCCGCCGAGGATTCCGTTCAGCAGAAATCCCGCGAAAGGCAGCAGCGGAATCAGCCAGAGATGAAGAGGCGCGTTCATAGTTTCATCAAATCGATACGGTCGACTGCCAGCGTATTTCGGGCCCGAAAAATGGCGATAATGATGGCTAGGCCCACGGCCGCTTCGGCGGCGGCAACCATCATGACAAAAAAGACAAAGATCTGCCCTTTCACCGCGTGCCACTGATGGGCGAAGGTGACGAAGGAAAGGTTGACGGCATTGAGCATGAGCTCAATCGACATGAAGACGGTAATGAGGTTGCGCTTGAGCAGAAAGCCGAGCACCCCGAGCGAAAACAGCGCCGCGCTGAGCAGCAGATACCAGGAGAGCGGAACGTCCTGCTGAATGAAGCTCACTTGGCAAGTATCCTTTCTTCCCCGTCGGGCTTCGAGCCTTCCTGTTGCGCCAGCGCCACTGCGCCGAGGATGGCGATTAGCACGAGCACCGAGGTGACTTCAAAGGGCAACAGCAGCTCGTGGAAGAGGACGCGGCTCAGTTCTTGGGTGGGCGTGATGCCCTGGCGCAGCGTGGCCGCGCCCAATCCCTGAATGTGGAGGATGGTGGTAACCAGAACGGCGAGCAGAACCACGACCGCCGGCAGACCGATGACGCGTGCAGCACGGCTGCCCAAGGTGCGCTCTTCGCGGCCGGCGTTGAGCAGCATGACCACAAAAACAAACAGCACCATGATGGCGCCGGAATAGACGATGATTTGCGCGGCGGCTAGGAACTCCGCGCCCAGCAGCAGATAGAGCACGGCCAGCGAGACCATGACCACGACCAGCGATAGGGCGCTGTTAATGGGGTGGGTCTGCACCAGGAGGTTGATGGCTCCGGCGAGGCAGCATCCGGCAAAAATCAAGAACAGGATCAGGTGCATCGTTCCGCCGTTTACGCGTCTGGAGCCGGCTCCAAAAAGCCCGGCGAAGTTACGGGGAAGAACAACGGAGCGTGCGATTCAGGCCCCGGCAATTCATCTCGATTGTAAATGAGGTTCGTGGCCTCCCACCCTTGCAGCGATCAAGCCGCGGAAAGGATGGGGCATCCCGAGCTCATCGAGTTTGCCAGGTCTCAAATACGAGACCTGGGGCTCCCTCATTCGTGACTCATTAAGAAAGTGCAACCACAGATCCTTCGATTCCCCGCTGCGCTCGTCGCTCAGGGTAATAGCGGTGAGTGTGATTGAGCTGTCAGCGATAGGCAAGCCACAAGCTGGTTCCGATGATGTTGAGGATGGCCAAGGGCATCAGAAAGCGCCATCCGAAGTTCATGAGCTGGTCGTAACGGAAGCGGGGCAGCGTGCCGCGCACCCACACGTAAAGGCAAAGGAAACTGAAAACTTTGACGACAAACCAGAAGATGGAGAGCAGCGCGTTAGCGAGATTGTTCTGAAACGGCGGAAGCAGGTCTCCGAGCGGGCTGGTCCATCCGCCCAGGAACAGCAGCGTGGCCACGCAGCCCACGTTGATCATGTTGGCGTACTCGGCCATGAAGAACATGGCGAATTTCATGGAGCTGTACTCGGTATGATAGCCGCCGGTCAGCTCGCTCTCGGCTTCGGGCAGATCGAAGGGCGAGCGGTTGGTCTCGGCGAAGGCGGCCATCAGGTAGATGAAGAAGGCCACAAACTGCAATCCGCCGAAGATATTCCAGGTGGCAATGCCTTTCGTCGCCTGCTGCTCGACAATGGCGCGCAGGTTGAACGACCCGGCGCGCAGTACCACGCCCACCAGCGAAAGACCGAGGGCCAACTCGTAGCTGATCAGTTGTGCTGAAGAGCGCAAGCCGCCAAGCAGCGAGTATTTGTTATTGGAGGACCATCCGGCCAGCGCGATGCCATAAACGCCCATGGAGGTGATGCCTAGGATGACGAGCAGGCCGATATTGATGTTGGAAAGCTCAAAGAAATCGAAGCCGCCAGGGCCGGCGTGGGGCTCACCGAACGGAATCACGGCGATGGCAATGAGGGCGCAGGACAGAGATATGATGGGCGCGAGCAGATAAAGCGGCCGATAGACGGCGGTGGGAATCAGGTCTTCTTTGAGAAAGGACTTTGCGCCGTCAACCAGCGGCTGCAGCAAGCCGAAGGGGCCAACGCGGCTGGGACCCCAGCGGTTTTGAATGCGGCCCACCAGCTTGCGCTCCAGCAGTACTGTGTAGGCCACGCCGAGCAACAGGATGACCGTGACCACCACGACCTTCGCCAGATTCCATAAGAAAAATTCAAGTAACGTCACGTGCGTCAGCCTCTTGTGAGTTCTCGAGCCGTTGCAAGTCTTCCGGACCTAAAGGCCCGAACACCTTTGTCGCAGGATTCATGGGCCTGAAGGCCCATGCTCCTTCCGTTTCCCTCAGTCGGCCGCGGCGACTGCTTCTTTGACGGTTTCCTGGTGCTGTTCGAGTTCGGTTAATCCGCGGCAATAACGGCCCAGCGTCGCGGAAGTGAATAAGCCGTCGTGGTTGGGAGCGATGAGGTCGGGACCGCGCAGTGTGGATATCGGGACGAATCCCGGCGAGTTGCCGAGCTCGCTGGGCACATCGTTGCCGGCAAAAAGACTGAACCGGTCAAAACTCTCGCTGGGCGCGTATCCAGGAACGAGGCGCTGGATCTCATCGAGCAGGGCGAGCGAATCGAAGGGGCTAAGCTTGGGCTCGAGGCCGTTGGCTTCAAGCCACACTGAGTGCCGGTCGGCCTCGCCCGCTTGTGCGCCGCGCGACTGGCCAAGATCGCCGGTCACGGAGCCGTGCGCGAACGGAACCAACGTTTTCACATCGACGCCCATGGCGCCGGCCAGGCGGACGAGGATTTCGAAATCGGGCCTCACGCCGGGACGATCGGCAGCTTTGCGCGCCAACTGCACGTCGCCGAAGCTATTCGTGACGGTGCCGGATTTCTCGTAAAGGCTGGCGGCCGGAAGCACCACGTCGGCCAGCGCGGCGGTCTCGGTGAGGAAAAGGTCCTGCACGATGACGAGTGTATCGCGTAGTGCCTCGGGATCGAGCTCGAGGCGCGAAATTGGATTGGCTCCGACGACGAACAGCGCGCCGAGTTCGCCATTCGCGGCAGCTTCGAACATCTGCGGCAATGTTCTTCCATGCGTGGAAGGCAGGTTCGGGTACTCGGCAAAAGCGCCGGGCGCGGTGACTGGAACGTAGCCGGGCAGCAGATCGGGGAAAAGACCCATATCGGCAGCGCCGCGGGAGTTGGAATGGTCGCCGAGATACGCGAAGCGGATGTTGCCGCGTTTCAAGCCCCAAGCCACAAGCTCGTCGACGGCTGCGCTGCGAAACTCTTCACCAAAGATGACAATAAGCGATTCCTCAGCCAGAACGGCTTTGCTGAAGTCGGATTGGCCGGAATCCAGAAATTCGGCGAGGTTTTTGTAACCGCCGGCAGGAATCTCCTGCGTGGCTTTGGCTTGGCGATCGAGCTTGATGGGCTTGGAATTGGCGATGTAGAGACGGGCGCGATTGAGGCGCACGTTGGTGCGAATCTGCCAGGCCAGCAACGGATGCTCGTTGGTTGGATCACCGCCGATGAGTAGAATCGCCGGCGCTCTGCCGATTTCGCGCAGAGTGGCGGTTTTGCCGGGATGGCCAGCCAGAGCCCGCGCAAACGCCGCGTAATCCGTGGTCCGCTCGTGATCGATGTTGTTGGTGCCCAGAACCGTGCGCGCGAACTTCTGTAACAAGTAGTTCTCTTCGTTTGTCGTCCGGTTGGAGCCGATGACGCCGATGGCGGCGCCGCTGCGAGTATCGCGAATCTCTTTCAACTTGGTTGCGGCGATTCGCAGCGCGTGTTCCCACGTTGCCGGCTCCAGCGTGCCCGCGGAGTTGCGGACCAGCGGCTTGGTCAGCCGGTCGGGATGATCGACGAAATCGAATCCGAAGCGGCCCTTGGCGCAGAGAAAATCGTTGTTGATGCCGCTCTTGTCGCGGTTGTCGCCGCGGATGATCTCGGCGCCCTCAGTGCTGGTACGAATGCCCAGCGTCACTTTGCAGCCGTCGCCGCAGTGCGTACACACAGTGGAGACGTGGTTCATCTCCCAGGGCCGGGTTTTGTAACGGTACGCGCCGCTGGTGAGCGCACCCACTGGGCAGATGTCGATGCACATGCCGCACTGTTCGCAGTCGAGCCGGTTGCCGAGATTAGGCGCGATCACGGACGAGGCATTGCGGTTCTCGATGCCCAGCGCCCATACATCCATGCCTTCACCACAAATACGCGTGCAACGGTAACAGAGGATGCAGCGCGGGCGGTCGTAGAAAACTGCCGGCGACCATTGCTGCTCGTCGCGGTGCCGCTTGGCCTCGGTGTAGAGGCTCTCGCCGGCGCCGTACTTGAAGTTCATATCCTGCAACTCGCACTCGCCGCCCGCATCGCAGACCGGGCAGTCGAGGGGATGGTTGCCGAGCAGCAGCTCGATGGTGCCCTTGCGGGCCGCGGCAATTTCTTCGCTCTCGGTGATGAACGACTGGCCCTCGGCCACCATGGTGGTGCAAGCGGTTTGCAGCTTGGGTACTTTTTCCTGGCGCACCACGCACATGCGGCATGCGGCCTGCAGCGAGAGGCCGGGATAGTAGCAGAAGGCGGGGATTTCAATGCCCGCCTTGCGGCAGGCGTCAATGAGCAGCGTCCCCGCGGGCGCGGTCAGCTTTTTTCCGTCGACTGTGAAAGTTACGTCGGGCATCTTTTGTTCGCTATCCCTTAAAATCCCCAATCGGGTCGTCATCCTGAGCGACGTCCGCTTCAGCGGACGAGTCGAAGGATCTGCGGCTTTCCTGTTAACTACACCACCGCCAACTGCGGCACTCCCTCTTTTGCAAACGGGCACGGCCTTCCGTTCAAGTGATCCTCAAATTCCTTGCGAAACTTCTTCACGAAGGCGATGGTCGGCATGGCCGCTGCATCGCCCAGCGGGCAGAAGGTGCGGCCCAGGATGTTCTCGGCGATGCGGCGGATGTTGTCGATGTCCGCGGCCCGGCCGAAACCGGCGTGAAAGCGGCTCAACGACTTCTTGAGCCAGTCGGTGCCTTCGCGGCAGGGAATGCACCAGCCGCAGCTCTCGTGCTGGTAAAAAGCGATGGTGCGCAAGGCGAATTCGACCATGCAGGTGTGGTCGTCGATCACCACCACGCCGCCTGAGCCGAGCATCGATCCGGCTTTGCCAACCTGGTCGAAGTCCATCCCGATGTCGATCTCTTCCGGCAATAAAACGGGAGTGGACGAGCCGCCGGGAACGACGGCCTTGAGTGCGCGCCCGCCGGCAATGCCGCCGCCCACCTCGTAGATCATTTTCTTCAGGTTGTAGCCCATGGGCAATTCGTAGACGCCGGGGCGCTCCACGTGGCCGCTGAGGCAGAACAGGCGTGTGCCGCCATTGCGCGGCGTGCCGATTTCGGCGTAGGGCGCGGCGCCCATGGAAATGATGTGCGGCACGGTGGCGATGGTTTCGGCGTTATTGATGATCGTGGGTCCGCCGTAGAGGCCGACCACCGCCGGGAAGGGCGGCTTGATGCGCGGGATGCCGCGCTTGCCTTCGAGCGACTCCATGAGCGCCGACTCTTCGCCCACCTCATACGCGCCCGCGCCGGTCTGAGTGATGATCTGGAATTCGGTGTCGCTGCCGAAGATTCTCTTTCCAAGAAATCCGTGCGCGTAGGCGGCAGCTACAGCCTTCTCGACGATCTCAAGCAGATAGCGGTATTCGCCGCGCAGATAAATGAAACCGGTCTTCGCGCCGATGGCCAGGCCGGCAATAATAGTTCCTTCGATGACCGAGTGCGGATCGTGGAGGAAGATGAGATGGTCTTTGCAGGTGCCGGGCTCGCTCTCGTCGCCGTTGACCAGAACGGACTTGGGTTTAGCCGACTGCTTGGGAACGAATGACCACTTCATGCCGGTCGAAAATCCCGCGCCCCCGCGTCCGCGCAGGTTCGAGGCTTTCATCTCGTTGATGATCCAGTCCGGCCCCTGCGCCAGGGCTTTTTTTGCGGCTTCGTATCCGCCCAGCTCAATGTAGCGATCGATGTTGGTCGCGCCCTGGCCGAAGCGGCGGGAGACGATCTTCACTTCATCGGGATGCGAGACCAGCCTCGGCATTCTATTTCTTCCCCTCCGCCTGTGCCTTTCCGCGGTATCCGCCAACAATGCCCGGAACGTGATCGGGTTTGATCTCGTCGTGAAAGTCGTAGTTGACCTGGATGGCAGGGCCCCAGCAACAGGCGCCGATGCACTCTACTTCCTCGAGAGAAAAAAGGCCATCGGGTGTGGTGCCATTGGGATCGATGTGGAGTTCCTCGCGGAAACGATCCAGCACATCGTACGCGCCCTTCAACATGCAGCAGATATTGGTGCACACCTGGATGTTGTAGCGCCCGGCGGGCTTGAAGCGCAGCATAGAGTAGTAGCTGGCCACGTTACGGACCTCGAGCTCGGTCAGGCTGAGGCGTCGCGCAATCTCGGCGATCACGGCCTCGGACAGATAGCCGGCTTCATCCTGCGCGTAGAGCAGCATGGGAATGAGGGCGGAGCGCTTGACCGGGTATTTCTCCACCAAGACGTCGAAGCGCGCGGCCAAGGTGGGTGAAAAGATCGAGGCGACGCCGGGTTTCATAGCTGCGGCTCCCGCATCAGGTCGCGTGCCCATGCTTCGGCTGCCATATCCAAATCTCTCTCGGTGTCATCGCTGCCCTGCGGAGAGGTAGCGCGCAAACGCCCATGCTCGGTCAATTCCAAAGTTCCCCTGCTTCCATTGTCGCGCGTCCAGGCGATTTGTGCGCCACGGCGGTCGAGGGCCAGCCATTTTTCCGCGTGGCGGACGATGATTTTTTCTTCGCCCAGTTCCACCGTGGCCTGGCGGCTGCCGTTCAAGCCATGCGCGGCGGTGTAGCTGCGCAGCAGAGAAGCGAGAGAGACCCAGAGCTCGACGTAGACATGCGCGTCGCGGATGGTCTGTGCCTGGGCCATAAGCTCTTCCTTCGACTAGTCGGTTCTGGTTTGCTCTCGCTGGGTCGAGCATACGTCGTGGTAGATGTCCCAAGCGAGTTGCACAAATTTGGTCCGGCCGCCGAAGAATACGCTGCTTTGGAAGACCGCGCTATCGACGTTTGAGAGTATCTCGTCCAGGTTTTTGTGTTCCGCTTCGAGTTGTGTCTTGGCACCGGGGGCGGCAGCCGATTCCCCGAGCGTTGTTTTGATGCGGTCGTAGCAGATGGTTTCACGTTCGTCGTGAAGCGATTTCATTCCCTCGGTGTACAGCGGGTTGCCGAACTGAGCTGCGATCAGTGTGGTAGCGATCTGGGAAACGATGAAGCGCTCATCAATCGACGCGCGGAGGCCCAAGGCAAGACTGCCGGATGATGGCTTAAGCGCTTGTGACAGAGATCGGATTGCACTGGCGACTAGGTACCCGGCAAGGACAACAGCGCAGACAAGAATCCACAAGCTCATTACCTACCCTCCTCGCAGTTTTGGCTCTGTTTCCCTGCTCCCTACCGATCGATTTCTCCCAGCACAATGTCGATGGAGCCGATGACGGCCACCACGTCGGCGATTAGGCGGCCTTTGCACATGGTTTCGATGGCCTGCAGCGTGGCGAACGACGGATAGCGCATGTGCACGCGATAAGGTTTGGCCGTGCCGTCGGAGACCACGTAATAGCCCATCTGCCCGTGCCCGCACTCGATGCCCTGGTAAACCTCGCCCGCGGGCACTGCGAATCCCTCGGTCACGATTTTGAAGTGATGGATGAGCGCCTCCATCTCGGTCTTCATCTTTTCGCGGTCGGGCAAAACGATCTTGGGCGCATTGGCCTTTACCGGTCCGCCGGGCATGCCGTCCAGCGCCTGCTGGACGATCTTGACGCTCTCGCGCATTTCGACGAGACGCACTTCATACCGCGCCCAGGTGTCGCAAGCCGTCGATGTGGGCACCTTGAACTGGAATTTTTCGTAGCTCGAATACGGCATGTCGCGGCGCAGATCGATGTCCACGCCCGAGGCGCGCAGCGGAGGGCCCGTGACGCCGAAGGCGATGGCGTCTTCTGCCGAAAGACAGCCCACGCCCTTGAGCCGGTTCATGAAGATGGGGTTGCCGCTGAGCAGATTCGAGTACTCGTCGATTTTTTCCGGCAGCGTGTTGATGAAGCACTGCACGCGCTCGAAGAAGCCCAGGGGCGGCTCCATGGAAAGCCCGCCGACGCGGAAGTAGCTGGTCATCATCCGCTGGCCAGCCACGGCTTCAAAGAGACGCAGAATCTCTTCGCGCTCGCGGAAGGTGTAGAGAAAGACGGTGAGCGCGCCGATGTCCATGGCGTGCGTGCCCAGCCAGATGAGGTGCGAGTTCAGGCGGCTCAACTCGGTGAGCAGGACGCGAATCCACTGCGCGCGCTCAGGGATTTCCAGTTCGAGGAGCTTTTCGACGGCCAGGCAGTAGCACAGGTTATTCGAGAGTGGATCGAGATAGTTAATACGGTCGGTGAGCGGGACGACCTGCTGGTAGAACTTGGCTTCACACGTCTTTTCAATGCCGGTGTGCAGGTAGCCGATCTCGGGGCGCACATGGACGATGGTTTCGCCATCGATCTCGATCACCAGACGCAGCACGCCGTGCGTGGCCGGATGCTGCGGGCCCATATTCAGGACCATGTGCTGTCCACCGAGGCCGGTGATCTCAGGAGTGACGACAGAGGCCATCAGCGGTATCCCTCCACCGGATAATCCTTGCGCAGAGGATAGCCTTTCCAGTCGTCGGGCATCATGATACGGCGCAGCTCGGGATGGCCCTCGAAGCGAATGCCGAAGAGATCGAAGACTTCGCGCTCGAAAAAGTTGGCTGCCGGCCAGACGGGAACAATCGAAGGGACGGAGGGGTCGGGATCGTCGACCCGCGCGCACAGGCGAATGCGTTCCATCATGGCGTGAGAAAGCAGGTGGTAGCTCAACTGGAATCGCGGCGCGGCCGGATGCCAATCGACCGCCGTCATGTCTTCAAAGAAGTTATAGCCGGCCGCGCGCAGGGTCGCGCAGGCCTCGCGAATGGTTTCGGGAGCCACCGTGAGCGTCAGCTCGTGGCGATCGAATTTGGCGTCGGTAAGAGCATCCGCGTTCCAGGCCGCTATGGCTTTCACAGCAGGATGATCGGCGAGCCCGTCGAGGACGGCTTGTTTGCCCAGCAGCGTAGCAACTTGAGTCATCCGAAAGCTCCGCCTTATCAGAGTCCAATTTCAGAGGTCCGCTTTGTCCTGGCTCCAGTTCAGGACGCGTTTGCGCACGATGTAATAGAGACCCACGGCTACAAAGCCGAGGTAGACCAGCATCTCCCAAAACCCGAAGAGTCTGGAGCCGGTGATACGGGGCAACTGGCGGTAGATGATGGCCCAGGGCATCATGAAGACCGCTTCCACGTCGAAGAGGATGAAGAGGACGGCGACCATATAGAAGCGCACGCTGAAGCGGCCGCGGGCATCGCCGACCGGCTCAATGCCGCATTCGTAGGCCGAGAGCTTGACGCTGGTGTTGCGATGGCGCCCGATGAACCACGAAGCCGTAATCATCCCTATGCCGAGCAACAAGGCGGCCGTGACCTGCATCAGGAGCGGAAGATATTGCCAGTGGTAAGGGACTTGATTAGGGACCATCGCCGTCCAACCCCGGAAATCGTCTGAGATATAACCGATTGGCCATCGACAGCAATCGTCTCTGCCAAGAGAATCTCTATGTTTGAGATTAGGTTTTCGTCCCTCTCCCGTCAAGGCGCGGCCAGCCGGTTTTCCTGCTGCGAACGGTTGGCCCAGGAGAAAGGATCAATGAGGCGTGAGCTGCGTCACTTGAATTTGGTTTCAGGCATCCAACAGTACGGATGTGCTATGCGGGTGCGGTACTTGGGGCACTTCAAGTATCCGTTCCCACGGCCGAGAAACGGATAGGATCGACTTTATGCCAGTTGCCGCCAAGACAGAACAGCCCGGACCGAGGCCAGCAACCGGCAAGCCGCTCAGAAAACGGAATCAGCGCCGCCGTCGCATCTCGCCGCAGGCCGGCCGCGCGCTTGAGATTCTAGGCCACGCCATCGAGTACCTGACCGATGAATATATGTACTCCGGCGGAACGTTCTGCGCCCAAGATCCACAACTCCAGGCAATCCAGATGCTGATGGCCTTCAACCGCCAGATTTACTTCGAATGCCCCGAAGTTCAAAGTCTGTCCGAACGCTTTCTGGCGCTGTTGCATCTTCACACAGCTTGACCTGAGCATTTCCCATTCATATTTTTGCGCGTGGCGCCTCGAGCAAGGTTTGTTCTGCTTCCAGCCCAGCCATGAGAGCCTGTCGATGCATGGCCTTCGGCGGAAGGTAATTGTGAAAGGTGGCTATCTGCTTCACTCAAACCGCCACAAGATGTTGTAGTGCTCCGATCAGGACAAGCCCTACGAATGGTAGTTGGTTGAGTCAAGCAGATAGCCATATTGTGAAAACGCTTCATTGGCCGAAAGTCAGCACGGCGAAAAGGAAAAACCAGGCAAACCCCATGGCGTGCCAGAACCAGGCGGTGGCGTCCACAGCGATCTGGCGACGATTGACACTCTTGAGGTGGTGCAGGAGAAACAGGCATCCCACCAGTGCCAGGATGCCCAGCGCCAGATGCAGGGCGTGGAGGCCGGTGATCAGATAGAAGAAATAGCTCGCCGGAGTGGACCAGCGGTCGAAGGCAAAGCCCTCTGCGGTTAGCTGTTTCCAGGCAATCGCCTGGCCGGCAAGGAAGAGCAGCCCCAGCACCAGAGTGGCCGCCAGCCAGGGCAGGGTGCGTCGCAGAGCCGGCCGGCCCAACCCCAGCCATTCCTCCAGAACATCAATTTCCTGAAAGATATGCTGGCGAGCGAGTTCCATGGTCAGAATGCTGACCATCAGAATGGCGGAATTGAGGAACAGGATGGGGGGCATGAGGATAGGATGCCAGTCACCCACCTGACGCATGGTCTGCGGATCCAGGTGGGTTCCCGCCTGCCTGGCGTAAAAAAGCACCACCAGGGCTATAAAGAACATCATGTCGCCGGCCAGGGCGCAAAACACAAAGGCGCGTACGCGGTTGAGCTGCTCGCGCGGCCCGCGGTGGGCATTCCTCCAGTCGTCGTCGCCGCCGCCTCCCCCGCCGCCGGTCGGTCTGCGGTCGACCGGGGGTTTGCCGCCGATACCCGGCGACTTCCTTTCCGTTTCAACAGGACTGGGTGTGAAGATCGAAGGCATTGAAACCGCTCCTGGAGACCAGATCGAGGGTTACACCCACTTTGATTGGACGCTCACGCAATGGGAAGAGGATGCCGCAAACCTGGGGGAAGAGATTTCATTCGGCAAAGCCAGATGTTTCGAGGGGGAACCTGCGTCCTCGTCGAGTGCGCGTTGCTTCCTATGTTCGCTCTTTTTGGATGCCGGCGGGAAGAGTTTTGCTCACCATTTCAACAAAAAGCCTGTGGACGCGGCGGTCGTGCGACAATTCGGGGTGAAAGGTAGCAGCCAGGAGCGTCCCCTGGCGGACCAGGGCGGGCGAACCGTCGCGGAAGGCAAGGGATTCGACCGCAGGACCGATGGAGACAATGCGTGGCGCGCGGATGAAGACCATCTCCAGCGGTTGACCGGGCAGGGAAGACGGCGCAGTGAGGATGGTCGAGTCAATCTGGCGACCGTAGGCATTGCGCTCCACGACGGCATCGAGCAGGCCCAGGCTGCGCTGGGCCGGATTTAAAACTTCGCGGGCCAGCAGGATGGCGCCTGCGCAGGTGCCAAAGGCCGGCTTGGCCCCACAAAACTGTTCCAAAGCGCAAAAGAGCCCGCGGCTCTCCAGGAATTTGAGCATGGTGGTCGATTCGCCGCCGGGCAGGATGAGGCCATCAACGGCCGCCAGTTCTTCGGGCTTGCGGATTTCAACAGGTTGCGCACCGGCTTCGGCGAGCGCCTGCGCGTGGGCCGCGTAGTCGCCCTGGATGGCGAGGACACCGATGCGGGGTTGCGTGCGGCGATGTGCAGCCTGGACTTCTGCCCGACGCTCCTCCTCTTCCGCCCGGAGTTGCTCGACAAAACGGCCGTTCCGATCGCCGCAGAGGGCGAGAATGTCTTCGCCGGGCTCCGGACCGTTGAGGTCGAGGAGGAGATCTTTGATGGGCAGCTTCTGTTGCTTCGCTTTGGTCAATGGATCCTTCCGCCTTTGGTGGGGTGGTTCGATGGGAGTTTCATCGGTAAATTGTGCTGCTTAAGGTGATTTTATCCGTTTGCAAATTCTCGTGCCCGGGCGAGAGCACGGAATTCACTCGTGTTCGGTTTGGGATCATCGGGGATGGCTTTCCACCCGCTCCCGGAACCGGGGGAAAATGGTGCCTTTAGGTGCAATCTTCCGCTATGCTATGTGCATGGAACTGATCTTTGAGGTGCGCGAGGCGGAAGAGGGCGGCTACGTGGCGCGGGCGCTGGGGCAGTCGATCTTTACCGAAGCCGAAACCTGGCAGGAGTTGCGTGAGAATGTCCGGGAAGCGGCCAGCCTCCATTTTGAGGATGCGGAGGTTAAGCCCAAGCTCATCCAATTGCATTTTGTAAAGGATGAGCTGATCGCCATCGAGGCAGCGTGAAACTTCTGCGGAGTGTCGGCACAGCGGCTGATTCGTGCCTTGGAACGACTCGGCTATAGGGTTGTTCGCCAGAAGGGAAGCCACGTCAGACTTGTTCGCGAGGCGGCGCCTGTCCATTCGATTTCGGTTCCACTGCACGATCCGCTCAAGATCGGCATTTCACGGAATTCTCGATGAAGTGGCGAGGACTCAGTCCATTTCTATTCAGGACATTATTGACCGGCTCTGAAGCACCTACGGTGAGGTGAGGGTACCGTTTTTGGCTTGGGAGCGCCCAGAGATACTTCCCGGAGAACATGAAAATTCGGCACAGCCGTAACTTGTTGATTTTTCGTTCTCTGGGCCGAATTTTCAGGGCAGATCCCTCGCATTCGCTCGGGATGACAATCATATCGTAAATAATTATAAATAAACAATATATTTTATTACAATATCCCATACAACCTATGCACAGCTACCAAGAATCAATAGGTTATACGAGGAATCTGCACGGAAACTACACAAAACAGAATAAACAGCAGGAGGCAATATGGCCTTCATTACCGAGAAAGAGGAGCTGAAACCCGGCCTGATTCTCTTCCGGCGCGGCGACGTGGAACACCGGATGTGGTATTGCCGCATGAAGATGCCAAAGGCCGACCGCTATAAGACGGTCTCGCTCAAGACGGCTGATATTGGTGCGGCCAAGGAAAAAGCATTCGACCAGGATGCAGATGTGCGGTTCCGCATCAAGCATGACGTTCCCGTGTTCAATCGCCCCTTCCGCGACGTAGCGCGAGAGTATCTGCTGACGCAGGAAGCGCGAGCGAAACGAGGAGAGATCAGCGCTGCGCGGCCTAAGAAACTCCGTGCCGTCATTGAAGGCACCTTAGATCGATATGCAGGTTCCACACAGGTCCATCTGATTGGTGACGAACGCTGGGGTGGCTATCCGGCATGGCGGCGGGAGAACGGCGCGGGGCGCAACCGGCGCAATGGCGTCCGGGAAGTTACCGATGAGATGGCACAATCCTTCGCGGACCACGAATCCGCACGACGCACGAAGGTCCAGCACACCAAACGCATCCGCGTATTGAAGCCGATTGCAGTCCAGCCGCAGAGTGCTCGCGCGGTTCCCTTCATCAGCGATTCCACGATCCGCTTCGAGATGTCCATCTTCGGGGCTGTAATGAATTACGCCGTCAAGAAACGCTATGTTCCCGCAAGCCAGCGTTTCGATGAGCGCCCGAAGCTCAAGACGATGAGGCGCGACGAGTTCACGTTGGAGGAGTACCGCAAACTCCACACGGTTGGACGCAAATGGATTGCTGAGACGAAAAAGCCTTCAAGCGTTTGGTATCGTACCGTCACCTACAACATGATTCTGATTGCCTGCAACACGGGCATG
>JASHRF010000123.1 GCA_030037545.1 Acidobacteriaceae bacterium
TGGCCGCGCCCGTACGCTCCAGCACCGCTCCGACAACGCCGCGAGGGAAAGCCTGGCTGATCACTCCCAGGCTGATATAGTCCGTGATCCGCGTGCCCGCGGGAAGTTCGGCAATCGTACGCGCCAACCGTGGCCTCCTGTTCCGCTACACAACAGAATGCCACAAAAACCTTTAAGTGAACAGTATTAGCTCTAGAAGTGGTTTCATAAGCTGTCTGTCATTGTCCCTCAGGGGCTTAAAGCCCCACGTCTTTGGGAACTTATTGGCACGGCTGAAGCCGTGCCCTTTCAAAACAGGGTTATGAAAACAGCTTCCAGTGTGGTGTCCCGGAAGTTCGTGTCATAATTCGAAGTCGAAAAAAGCAGATTCTTCGACTCACCACCCTCAAACTGAAAAGCGTTTGGGGTCCCGTTCGCTCAGAATGACAGCGGGATTTATGTTACGAACTTCAGGGACAAGACACTAGCCAAACTATCAAAGAGTGCCGGGGCCCGGCTAAGGGCTAAAGGCTAATAGGTGTCTCAACGCGCATCCAGCATTCGAATTGTCTCCATGATCACGTCGCCATCCACGGTGAGGCTGTGGGCGCTGATCTTGTCCATGGTGTCCTGCGCGGTGTGGTGATAACTGTTGTTGGGGCCGTAGTCGAGATCGATGATATCGATGGATGGAACGCCGCGCTCGACAAAGGGGAGATGATCGTCCTCGACGTCCTCGCTGGTCTTGAAGAAGTAACGCTCGTCACCGCATTTCCTGGCTGCGCCGGCCACCAGCGAGACCAGCCACGGAGTGGAATTCGTCTCGCGCTGGATGTCGAGGTCCTCGTCGCCGATCATGTCGGTGAGGATGAAGGCCTTGATGCGGCTGAGGGTTCCGTTGCCGCCCCACTCAGCGGCCAGGTGGCGGCTGCCGTAGGTGGAGTCGGAGGTTGACCAGGTCTGGATGGCCTCTTCGCCATCGAAGAAGACCAGCCAAACGGAATAGCCGTCACGCTGGTGGTCTTTGGAGCGTTCGGTTTCCTCTTTCAGGCGGTCGCCGATGGCCATGAGCAGTCCGGTGGTTGAGCCGCCGTCGTTGGCGCCCACGAAATCGATGGTGCGCAGCGGGTAATTGGTCTCGTAGTGCGTGGCCAGCACGATGACGCCGTTTTTGCGGCCCGGAAACTTCACGATGAAGTTGCACATGGCGATGGGGCCGATGGGGGTGTTGGCGATGAACTTGTCCTGCTGGAGCTGATCGTGGTCGCGCTCAAAATGGTTGACGATGAACCGCTCGGCTTTGACATGGCCGGAGCCGGTGGGCCAGCGCGGGCCGATGGCGACGAACTCGCGCGCATAGTCGAGGGCCCTGGCGCCGTCGAAGGCCTGCCCTGAGCCTGCCGACTGGTGCTGCTGGGCGCGGGCGGCGAAACATCCACAGAAGGGAAGCAAAACGGCGAACGCCAAGGCGAGCGCTCGCGCTTTCCCGGATCTCAGAGGCGAGAGGCGAGGCGCTCCGGATTTGCGGCGGGACGAAAACATTACGAAGTAGCCTCCTTTGCCTTTTTGCGCGCGGGGTGCACCCACCACGCCACGGCGATACCAATGATGTACAGCGCCAGCATGGGAATTGCGTAGATGCACATGGTCCAGGGGTCGGGGCTGGGGGTGATGATGGCCGCTACCAGAAAGACGGCGAGAATGGCATAGCGGATGTTCTTCCACAGGAAGCGCGGGCTCACGATGCCGAACATGGCCAGGAAAAAAATGAGGATGGGCATTTCAAAGCTGATGCCCAGGCCGAGGATCACGGAAAGGAAGAAGCTGCTGTAGTCCTCGATGGTGACCATGGGGGTGAAGTTATGGCCGAACTTCACGACCAGGATCTCGATGGCCGCGGGCAGAACAAAAAAGTAGCCGAAGCTGGCGCCGGTGAGGAACAGGCCGACGGTGGCGGCCATGAACGGCACTACGAAGCGGCGCTCTTTCTGGTAGAGGCCGGGGGCGATGAACAGCCACACCTGGTAAAGGATGAAGGGCGAGGCAAGGATGGCCCCGGCCAGCAGCGCCACCTGCAGGTCGAGATTGAGCGCGTCCATAGGATGCGTGAAGACCAGCGATTTGCCGATCTTGTTGAGCGGGGCCTGAATGAAATTGACGATGCGGTCGCGAAAGAACCAGCAGACGAAGAAGCCGATGGCCAGATAGAAGGCGGAGTGGACGATGCGCTTGCGCAGCTCCTCGAGGTGCTCCATCAGGCTCATGCCAGGGAGTTCGGCACGCTCGGTGACTGCGGCTCGCGCTTTGCCGATTGCCTCTCCGGGATCAAGCATGATGGGCCGTAGACTCGGTAGCCGCGGGCTGTTCTTCCGCGGCGGGTTCTTTCTTCAGGGAGACATCTTCGCCGGGCGCAGCGGGGCCGATGGACGGTTCGACAACCGGTTTCGGGACACGGCGGGCGCGGCCGGGGCGCGCGGCCGGCACCTGCTCGCCGGTCGAGGGCGGGTGCACACGCAGGGCGCTGCTTTCAGCGGACGCTGACGCGGGTTCCGACGCGGGCGCTGCTCGGGAAGCTGACTCGGAACCTGACGTGGATCCAGACGCGGAGTTTGGCCCGGATTCTGCCGCGGGCTGCGCAACGGCCGGCGATTCCGTCGCGACCACCTCTTCGTAGCCGTAGGAATAAGTCGATTCCGAAGCGGCGGGGCCGAGATCTGTCGCCTTGCCTGGCTGAGGCAGGGCGGGCGCCGCATCCGTTGCCGCATCCGGCACATTCGATTCGGCCACGCTCTGCGCCGCCTGGGCAGCACTCTGCGCCTGCGCGGCCGCCTCGAACGCCTGCTCGGCCGCGGTCTGCGCCTGGGCTACCGCGGTTTGCGCCTGGGCTACCGCGGTCTGTGCATCGGCGAGCGCCCGCTGCCGTTCTGCTTCTTCGCGCTTGCGCCGGTCAGCCTCTTCGGCGTTGCGCAACTCCTCCTCCAACTGATACTTGAAGTCATTTGAAGCCTTGCGGAACTCGTACATCAGCTTGCCGAGCTGACGGCCGATCTGCGGCAGACGGCGCGGCCCCAGCACCACGAGCGCCAATACCATCAGCAGCAGGGTATCGTCCATGCCCAGGGTGGCAAGCTGAATTGGTGGAGAAATGGCCATGAAAGATCAATGATACCTGCCCGCGTGCAGCGCTCACAATCGCAAGGCGCCCGGCATCGGGAGTGGCCGCCGTGTCTCGTGGACCATGCAGCGCGGGGATGAACACCTTTGGAGTCCAGGGCGAGGCTGCTGAAGGTGTGCGAGGCACTGCGTGAAGAGCCTCCGCGAAGCGAGGCTATGATCGCAAGCGCGGGAGATACGAAGGGCTGACTGGTGATTCGTTCGCCTTGTCTGCTACCTTGTTGTGCAAGGCGGCTTCCCCAATGCCCTTTGTGAGCTGGATTTTCCGGCATGCGCCAGGCGTCGTTGCAACGGCTGCGCTCTCCGTCGCGTCTGCCTATGCTCTCCCCGCACCTGGACCCGCCGATCTCGACCAAATCTCCGTGGGGAATGCTGTTTACGCGCTCAACGGGCCGTGGCGCGTTCAACTCGGAGATTCTCCCATCGACCCGTCCACGAACGCACCGCTGTGGGCCGCTGCGGATTTCGACGACTCCGGCTGGGGCACGATGAGCCTTGCGCCCGGACATCCAGGGATCGAGACGTATAACCGGACCTACGAGCCGGTCCTGTTTCCCGGCCACCCTCTGGCCAGTTCCGTGGACTCCGGCTGGGCCTGGTACCGCCTCCGGCTCAGAGTGAACGCCGCGCGCGACGTGCCGCTGGCGCTGATGGGTCCTCGACTGGTCGAAGACGCGTACCAACTGTACGTAAATGGGCGCCTTGCCGGCAGCTTCGGCAAATTCGCGCCGGGCAAAAAGCCCACCGGATTTTTCCCATTCCCGAAGCTGTTCGAACTTGCACCTGCCCAGTCAGGCTCGCGGGACGTCGTCCTGGTGTTTCGCGTCTGGCTCGGAGCGGGTCCTCCGGACCCCAGCCAGGGCGGCATGAGGTCTGCCCCACTGCTAGGCAACGCCGCCTCCATCGCCGCAATCTGGCGACTCACGTGGATGGAGCACATCCGCTACTTGTCTGCACCCGCCTTAGACGCGGCATTCTCGTTGCTTCTCGCCATTTTCGTCATCGGCATGAGCTTCTTCGACCGCTCCGACCGCGTATACCTGTGGGCGGCGACCGCCTTCCTGATGACGGTTACCTTCACGGCTGGCGCCAGCGTTTACTACTTGACTGACCTTCTCAGTGGACGCCTTACGTGGATTGCCTTCGACGGCTTCTTCTTGCCGCTTCATATCGGAATGTGGACGATGATCTGGTGGGTCTGGTTCGATTTGAGGAAGGCAAGATGGATTCCCGGGGCAATTGCCGCCGTCATCGTGGCCGCCATGGCCTGTGTCTTTGGCCAGTTACTTGCCGCGCCGGGAGCCGGCGAGGTGTTGTCCAGCGCATGGATCCCTGTCCGCCTCGCAGGCGTCGCTTTGCTGGTGGTTGTAATCTTGATGGCCATCCGCGCGCGCGGCCTTGAAGGCTGGATCGCGGCGCCCTCAGTCATCCCCCTGGTATGGGAACAGTTCGTGTCGGAGCTGGAAAAGTTCGGCGTGCCTCCCGGATGGAACCTGTGGGGTGTCGAGGTGTGGAGCGGCATCGTGGGGGATCTCCTGTTGATCGGCGCCCTGGCGCTTCTCCTCTTCCGCCGCTTGCTCAAGTCTGTGCGAAGGCAGCGGCAAGTGGCGCTCGATTTGAAACAGGCGCAGGAAGTGCAACAGGTGCTCATCCCCGAAGACATTCCAAAGATTGCGGGATTCCGGATCGAGGCCGTTTATCACCCTGCCGCCGAAGTGGGCGGCGATTTCTTTCAGATCCTCAAGACCGCGGCCGGCGGGGTGCTGATCTGCGTGGGCGACGTCAGCGGCAAAGGCCTCCCGGCGGCGATGACAGTTTCGCTGCTGGTGGGCGCCTTCCGTTCGCTGGCGCAGTTCCAAGACAGCCCGGCACAGGTTCTCGCTTCGATGAATGCGCGCATGATGGGCCGCTCGCGCGGCGGATTCACCACCTGCCTTGTGCTGCGCATCGATCCGGATGGCAGGCTGACGGCCGCGAACGCCGGCCACATTGCGCCCTATGTCAACGGCGAGGAGATGGCGCTGGAAGGCGGGCTGCCTCTGGGGTTGGCGTCTGACTCGTCCTACCCTGAGACCACGCTGCCCCTGGCTCTCCACCAGCAGCTCACGCTCATCACCGATGGCGTGGTCGAAGCCAGAAACTCGAGCGGCGAGCTGCTCGGGTTCGACCGCCTGGCCAGCATGGCCGCAAGCCCCGCCCAAGCCATCGCCACCGAGGCCAGGAATTTCGGACAGGAAGACGACATCACGGTGGTGACGGTTGTCCGCGCCGAGAGCTGGGAGCCGCTCACCGACGCCGACGATACGTCCTCGGTGGCATGGAGGCCGGAGAAGCTGGCCAAGCCCGCAGTGTTGGGACCGGCGTAGCACTCACCATGCGTAGCCGCCGGAGGGCGGAGGCCAGGCGTGCAGCAACTGGCGCATGAGAACAATGCGGCCGAGATGATAGGAGTTATGGGCTGCCATGTTTTCAAGTTGCTCGCGCACGGTCATGACCCTCACCGGATGGCCCGGCCGCGAAGGGCAGCGGATGGGTTGATCGAGTCGCTCTCGATCTCGCACTGCCGCTGCAGCCGCGTGCAGGCCGGCGAGGAATTTCTCGCGGAGCTGCGCCCAGGATTCGCGTTGGGTAGCTTCATTGCCTGGAAATCCTTCGGCGTCGTGGACGGGAAACGGCGTCTCGATACCGCGAATCCAGTCCATGCTCATTTCCAGCCAGAACGTGGTATGCCATAGCTCCTGGTAAATGGTGCGCGGCGCGCCGTCGATGTCCCGATGGACAATCTCGCTGGTGAGGCCTTCAAGAACGGCGGCGGGCGACGCGGCCGCGGCATCGCCGATGAGAATCTGTTCCAGTTCCGCCATGTCAGCTCCTCCGGGTTGCATGCAATTCAAGAGTTAAGCGTAAAGGCCGATTCCATAGGCCGCCGCTGACTAAGGGACCAAGGGACAAAGGGGCTGAGGGACTAATAAGGGCGGATCGCGGAATGCTCCGGCCGCGATCAGGCGCGTCTTCCAGTTCATGCATCCCTCCCGATATCAGATGAGCATATTCCATGGCGCCGCGCGGTGCGTACATTCCGTGCTGCAAGGTTCAGGCGCTGACACCTGCAGCCTGAACCCAGACGCCTGCGACTTGCCATTGACCCGCTCCCGGTGGGACTGCGAGACTGAGGGCCATGCAGTACAAGGGAAGGATCGAATACGCGGCGGAGCGCAAGATCCGCGAGCGCAATACCCGTCTTTACCGATTGGCGCATTGGCCGATCTGGATCTGGGTTTTCTTTTTGGCCCCCGGGCCGCTGACTTTCAGCCTTTTTGCGCACGGCTTCAATCGCTGGAACGCGCTGTGGCTGGCCGGGGTGCTGGCCGGCACCGGCATGGCCGGGCTCAAGGCGCAACTGCCGGGCGTGGAACCGCGGCCGTACATTCTTCGCTTCGACGAGGACAAGCCCAATCCTCTCTATCGCAAGGTTTGTTACACCTTTGCGTGGAACGCGGTGCTGAACTTTGCGCTGCTGAACCTGGCTGGGCTGGTGGGCGCGGCGATTACCGGCGTGTGGCAGCTCAAGCAGATTTACTGGTACGCCTACTCGCCGCTGTGTGCGTTGATTCTGCTGCTGGGGATGGTCGGCAAGCTGCCGAGGGTGGGCGCATCCACGAAGGGCGAAGGCACGGAGCGGCGGTATTTTTACGGATCGGTCTGGGCCGTCACAGCGGCGCAGACGGTGCTGCTCATTTTGTGGAAGGCGCTGCCGAAAGAGTTTGCTGCGACGCACGAGGGCAGTCTGGTGAAGCTGGGCGCGTACGTGGGCGCGCTGGCACTGATGGGATGGCTGGCTGCGCGCGGCGTGCTGCCGCGCACGCGGCCGATTCTTCCCGGCGAGCTGATGGTGTCGGACTGATGCGCTATTTCGTGGAGTCTGGCCATGCAAGAGTTTGGGACAGTCCGGGAAGCGAAGGATTTTCTCGCCGGTAGGATTGCCGCCGAGGCCGAGCGCGAGGGCATGCCGCTTTCGGAAATTGAGCGCAAAATGCTTTATTTCTCCGAAACCGATTGGACATTGCCAGATATGGCGCAGGTAAGCGCGGAATTTGACCGCGTGTGCGACCAGAACGCATACGAGCGGAAGATCGCCGGTTTGATTCGCAAAGTCACAGCGCATCATCATTCAAGTCGTCAGGACGAGATGGATGCCTGGGACATGGCCGTTCAAAGGCTCAGCGAGGGCGATCATTATCTGATGGTGCTCATTGGCGCCGCCCGCGCATCTGGGGCGAAGACGGTTCGCCCACCCCACGATGTCCTGAAGCTCTGGCTCACTGCCTTGGGGCTGATCTTCGGGTTCTTCGCGCTCATTGCTTTAATGGATCGTCTGTTTGGCTCCCAGTTCGTGGAGGATTGGGTTCTAGGCCGCAATGGCTTTGGAGCGGTGTTTCTGGTCCTGATTATCTTGATCTGGTTCTTCAGATCCGATCTACGAAATATCCTTCATTCGCTCTTCAGCCGCAAATAGGGTTGTCATCTCCCCAGAAGTGATCCAAATCACATTCTGCGCCATCACGATGGCGCTATAAGGGACTTGCTATGTGCCTTGCAATTCCGGGAAGAGTGGAAGAGATTAGCGCCGAAGGCGGATTGCGCATCGGGCGCGTGAACTTTGGCGGGGTGGTGAAACGGGTGTGCCTGGATTATGTGCCCGAGGTCGAAGCGGGCGACTACACCATCGTGCACGTGGGTTTTGCCATTTCCAAGATCGATGAGGCGACGGCCGAGCAGACGCTGGCCGAGTTTCGCGCGCTGGGCGTGCTGGACGAGGAGCTGGCTGGCGAGGAAGAAGCGTTTGCGCGGGCGGCGAAACGACCGCAATCGAATTGCCCGGATGGAAGTTGCGGCAACGGGTCAACAAGTTAGCGAGTCAGCGGGATAGTGTTCCCGGGTCTCAAAATCGACACCCGGGACACCCCGGGTTCGAGGTCGCACCCCGAGTTTGAGGTCTCATAAGAAGTGAAATATCTGACTGAGTTTCGGAACGGGGAGATTGCGCAGCGGCTGGCGCGCGAGATTCATTCTGCCGCCACGCGGCGATGGAAGATCATGGAGGTCTGCGGCGGGCAGACGCATTCGATCATTAAAAATGGAATCGACCAGATGCTGCCGGCGGGGATCGAGATGGTGCACGGGCCGGGCTGCCCGGTTTGCGTTACGCCTCTTGAATTGATTGACAAGGCGCTGGCAATTGCCATGCAGCCGGGGGTGATTTTTTGTTCGTTTGGCGATATGCTGCGCGTGCCCGGCACCGGGGGCGACCTGTTTCAGGTGAAGGGACGCGGCGGCGACGTGCGCGTGGTCTATTCGCCGCTCGATGCGGTGGAGCTGGCCGGGAAGAATCCTCAGAAGCAGGTGGTTTTTTTCGGGGTGGGATTCGAAACCACCGCGCCCGCCAACGCCATGAGCGTACACGTGGCCAAGCGGCGCGGCCTCAAGAATTTTTCGCTTCTGGTTTCACATGTGCTGGTGCCGCCGGCGATCGAGGCCATTCTCAGCACGCCGGGGAACAAGATCGATGCATTTCTGGCTGCCGGGCATGTGTGCAGCGTGATGGGGTACTGGGAATATCCGCCGCTGGCCGACAAATTTCACGTGCCCATCGTGGTGACCGGGTTCGAACCACTCGATCTGCTCGACGGCATCCGGCGCGCGGTGTTGCAGCTCGAGCATGGCGAGGCGCGCGTGGAGAACGCTTACGAGCGCATTGTAACTTACGCAGGAAATCTTGAGGCGCAGCAGCTACTGGGACGCGTGTTCGAAGTGACCGATCGCGCCTGGCGCGGCATCGGCGTGATTCCGAATAGCGGCTGGCGGCTGAACGCCGATTACCGCGAATTTGACGCCGAGCTGCGCTTTGCGATCGGCGGGATTCGCACCGAGGAGTCGAAGCTGTGTCACGCGGGAGAAGTATTGCGCGGGGCCATCAAGCCTGGCGGTTGCCCGGCGTTTGGCAAGGAGTGCACGCCGCGGCATCCGCTGGGCGCGACCATGGTATCGAGCGAGGGCGCCTGCGCGGCGTATTACAACTACGGGAGATTCTTGTCGGCGGAGCAGTTGGCGAGTGCGGGAACGAGTCGGGCTAGAATGGCGGGTGAGTAAACATCGTTGCTCAGGGGCTAAAGCCAAAACCCCCTTTGCTTCGCGTTCGGCACGACTGAAGTCGTGCCCTTTCAAAGCAGTTCGCAAAGAGGCTTGAATCAAAGATGGACGATTCGAAAGCGATTCTCGATTTCGCGAACTGGAGCTGCCCGCTGCCGCTGGCTGACTATCCGGCCATCGTGATGGGACACGGCGGCGGGGGCAAGCTCGGGAACGAGCTGGTCGAGCATCTGTTTCTGCCGGCGTTCCGGAATCCCGCGCTTGAAAGTCTTGGCGATGCGGCGGCGCTCGATCTCGGCGCGGGAACGAATCTGGCCCGAATCGCAATGAGCACGGACTCGTTTGTGGTGCAACCGCTGTTTTTCCCGGGAGGATCGATCGGGGAACTGGCGGTGAACGGTACGGTCAACGATCTGGCTGTTTCCGGCGCCGATGCGAAGTTTCTGAGCGCGAGCTTCATTTTGGAAGAGGGATTTCCGCTGGCGCAACTGGCGGCGATTGTGGACGCGATGGCGCGGGCCGCGGCGACCGCGGGCGTGAAGATTGTTACCGGGGACACGAAGGTTGTGGAGCGCGGGCACGGGGACGGCTGCTACATCAACACAGCCGGGGTGGGCGTGCTGCGCAGCGGAATCACGGTGGGACCGCATCGCGCGCAAGCCGGCGACGCGGTGATTGTTTCCGGCAATATCGGGGACCACGGCATGGCCATCATGAGCGTGAGGGAGGGGTTGGAGTTCGAGAGCCCGATCCGCTCCGATTGCGCAGCGCTGAACGGCATGATTGCCGAGGTGCTGGCCGGCGTGGGCGCGGCGGTTCACGCCATGCGCGACCCAACGCGCGGCGGGCTGGCGTCGACGCTGAACGAGATTGCGACTGCATCGGATGTGGGCATCGCGATCGACGAGGATCGTATGCCGGTGGGCGCAGAAGTGCAGTCGGCGTGCGAACTGCTGGGGCTCGATCCCGTGTACGTGGCCAACGAGGGCAAGGCGGTTTTCTTTGTTGCGCCACAGGCCGCCGAGCGCGTGGTTGAAATCCTGCGCGCGCACCCGCTGGGCCACGAGGCAGCGCGCATCGGGCACGTCACAGCGGAGTACAAGCGCATGCTGGTGGCACGAACGGCCATGGGCGCCAATCGCGTGATCCCGACGCAGATTGGCGAGCAGTTGCCGAGAATCTGCTAAAACAGGGAACAAGGGAACGAGGCAACCAGAAGTAGTTTCATAACCCGTCTGTCATCGTCCCCAGGGACTATAGTAAAACCCCACGCTTTTGGGGAACTTATTGGCACGGCTGAAGCCGTGCCCTTTCAAGACAGGGTTATGAACAGCTTCCAGGGACCGAGGGAACAGGAGCCGCTGAGCCACTGTGGCGCGGCGGAGACTCAGGCGAGGCGGGCGAAGGCCGCTTCTATCTTTTCCTGCGCGTTGTGCGCGTCGTAGAGGGTGAAACCGATTTCGAGCACCTTGGCGGGAGGGTTGGGCAGAGACTTGAGAGCGGCGATGGCGGCCGGCCAGTCAATGGTTCCGTCGCCGGGCCACAGGTGCTCGTCGCGCATGCCGTGGTTATCGTGCACGTGGACGGAAGCAATGCGGCTGCCCAGCGTAGCGATGGCCTCCCGCACGCCCACGGTGATGTGCGCGTGCCCGAGGTCGAGGCAAACGCCCACGTTGTCAAGGTGCCCCATCTCCAGAATCAACTTAAGGTGTTCCGGCGTGGTGGGCTCACTGAGCAGGTTCTCGACCAGCAGGCGCACACCCAGCGGGCGTGCGAAGGCGCCCAGGTGCTCGAGGGCGGTCTGCGCAAATTCGATGGTGCGCGGCGACCATCCGTCCATCTGTTCGCCGAGATGCACCACCAGGTTACGGAAAGGCAGGTGCTCGGCGGCTTCAAGGGCGCGCTTGATCTCGTCCATGGACTCGATGCGGCGCGATTTTTCGGCGTGAACGACGTTGACGCCCGGCGCTCCGGCGCGGCCCATCTCGCGGTCAGGAAACAGGGGAGCGTGCATGGAGAATGCCTGGACGGGGTTGGCGCTGAACCACTCGGCAAGCTCGGCCACGTCCTCGCTGCTGGTGTAGTCGAAGTGCTGGCGCGCGGCGAAGATCTCGACCGCCTGAGCGCCGGAGCGTGCGGCCAGCTCCAACAGGCCGGGGTGCAAGCGATGCTGGAGAAAGAGATGAGTCGACAAGACGCGCAACATGATCGGTGGTTTTCCTGCCGGGGATGGTTTTTTTGAAAGACGATGCCCCCCTTGTCATTCTCGCATTGCCGCCCTGGCGAAGGCAGGGAAGCGTAGACTGCGGAGTTACGGCGTTTTCGGAAATAGCAGTGTAGCTTCAGTCTATACATTTTCCGAAAATGCCATGGCAGCAGATTTACGGGATCCGTACGGAGAAACAAACGCGAGATGCAGGCAGACGCTTAAAAAACGTCGCCTGCATCCCGGTGACGCAAGGCTGGGGAAGGGAATGCGTCGAAGTTGTCCGTGGCCCTCGCCTGGCAGGAAGCGGCGCACATGGCGGCCCGACACGGGCCGGTTCACGATTGGAGCCCTTGGCGGAACGGAGGCTGATTCAACGCCTCAGTCTCTGGCCTGTCTATCCCGAAGAACGAAACCAGCGGACGTTAGCTGGGATGTTTGAGGGTTGAGGGAAGTTGTCCGCGCATCCCACAGAAAGACGGGAACTTTGGTAACTGGCGCATCCGTCTGCGGCGAGGTAAACCATGCGCGGCCGGCGAATTCCATCTTACCCGCCGGCATCATTTCCCTAAATCCTGATGTGGTGGCTGCGAGCCTGTCGTTAACGGTCCTGGCCCGCGATCCTTTCGTTGCGGCCCGCCATGCAGGCCCGGTTTTATACACTATGGTTTCGGGAAACCAGAGCATTTTCGATTCACAGGTTGCCATTGGAAGTCCGTGCAGTGCGGCTTCTTCTGGAGAAGAAGCCACTCGGCTCCGTAACTTCTGAGAGGAGCAAAATCGAAAATGCCGCGGACCCTGCTTTGGCGCAGCAAATGCGGCAGCCCAATACTGTACCCTTAAAGGAGATCATGAATCACGTGAAGCCTACGCTCTCGATTCTTACTTTGTTTTTTGCTCTCGCGCTTATGACCGCGCCCGGCGCAGCGGCGCAGGCGGGCTCGACGGCCGCACCGGGCAACCAGCAGGCACGGGCCCCGGAGGCAGCATCAGAGAGCGAAACCGATGTGGGTCTCAGTTTTTACGAGGCCATGAACAGCTCCACCACCGGCAATGGCGTGACGCAGACACCTACCAACTCCGGCGGCGGCATGTTTGAGTTGCGGCACATCCATAGCCCGTTCATCGGATACGAGGTCACGTATGGCTACAATCCGGGCAAAGAAACCATCTGCTTTACCGCCGCCTGCACAACCACCAGCAACATTCCGCCGCAAAAGTTGAGTACCACGGCCAGCCTGGTGGGATTGGATTGGATAGTTTCGAAGAAGATCGGAATGCTGCGACCGTTTCTGGCTGGCGGCGTGGGCTTTTTCATCGACGAGCCGGGCAATACCACATATCCCGTGATCGATGTGGTTCGCCCCTCCTACCTGTACGGCGGCGGGGTGGACCTTTCCTTTACCGCCCATCTCGGGGTGCGCGCGCAATTTCGCGGGTTGCTCTACAGAGCGCCCAATCTCTCTTCGCTTTTCCCGGCGCAGGGGGTCTTTACCCAGACCGAGGAGCCGATAGGCGGGATCTTTTACAGATTCTGATACCGAAGGTTTTTGGGCGTCCCAGGCTTCGCAATGGAGACCAGAGGACCGGTTGGCGTTCCGTGCGGATTACCTCGCGATGGCCATCAGCGGGTCGGGCATTACGCGGCAGGTTTTGCCAGGCGCTGGCGTCCAGGCTGAGCCGTCTGCAAAATCCACGGACAGCAACTCGATGGAACTGACGGCGGTGAGGCCCGGCGCCCAAAGGTCGGCCGACGCGGTTCCGCCGGATTCGGCGGTGAGCGGCGTCTGCACGGTGCGCACGGCCTGGGATCCGTCGCGGCTGACGTTTGCTTGCTCCATGTGCCCCTGAGCCGTCCAGCCATGCACGTTGAAGGCGGCTTTGGCCAGGATGCGGGTATCGGGGCTGGTGAGCGTGACATGCAACCATTGCCCGAGGCCCTGGGGATGAGCGCTGCCGGTTTTCACCATGCTCCCGTCAGCTCGATGCTGGGCGATCACGCCCACGGGGCAGGGATTGGGGAGCGTGAGGGTAAACGTCTTTGTTTGCCCGCTGGGGCCGATCTGCGTCCTTTGCGCGATGAGTGTGCCCTGCGAGCTGCTTTGGGCGGCAAGAGCAATCGGGGCAACGGCGATCGCCAGTCCAAGAACATTGGCCAGCTTCATGGCAGGTATCCTTTCCGGAAACGCCGACACCAACATTTTCCTCCTGCGGGATTCGGGTGTCCAGACCGGAGTCCAGCATGGCCACGGGGGCATCCGCCGCTGTGTTACCGTTGCAATATGGCGTTCCTCGACGGGCCGGACTTCCGGTCGCTGGTTTCGAGCGCCTCTTTTGCGGCGCAGACGGGCATGATGGCAGGATTGAGCAGGGGAGTATTGCAGCAGCCGGAATCGACATCGTCTTCGTTTGCGACTTCGGCGCCCGAGCCGGGCAGCGAGCCTATGCCGGTGGCGGCGTTTGTGGCTCCTGTCGAGGCGCGGCCGCCGCAACGCATTCCGCGCTGGCTGGTGCGCATGGAGCTGTTTCTGCGCGTCATGCTGCGCATGTACATCGGCCTGGCGGTCTGTTATGCGCCATGGTCGCACACCTTCTGGGACCAGAATCCGGTCTTCGTGCAGTTCCCCACGCTGGGGGCTTTTGCGGCCAACGGCGCGGTGCGGGGCATCGTTTCCGGGCTGGGGCTTTTGAATCTCTGGATCGCGCTGCACGACGCCCTCCGCCACCGCGATGGGTGAGGTATGAGCGACAAGGAAGGGGCAAACCCCGTCCGAGCGGCGTCTTCCGCTGCAAAATCGAAACCACCAGGAAGAGCGAACCGAGCGAACGGCGCTACGCCTGCCATGGCCGGTGACGCGCAAACCAGAATGGGGGAAAACAGCGGCGCGGCGATGGCTGCGCGACCCGATTCGGCTGCAGCCGTCATCCCCGGCAACGGCGCTCCGCCGCCGCTGGCAGTGGCGCCCCTGGCGTATGAAAACCCAGCCTTTCTTAACAGCGCCGACGGCCGCCTGATCCGCATCGTCTCAGAATATCTGGAGCCGCTGGCGCGCTTTCGCCGGGAGCAGATTCAGGACACGGTGGTCTTCTTCGGGTCGGCGCGCTTCCGCGGGCGCGACGAGGCCGATCACGCGCTGGAACTGCTGGAGAATACCGGCTCGACGCGTCCTGCTCCGCAGGAGGAACAGCCAGCCAAGGCGAAAGAGATCGCCACCGGCCAGGCGAGCGACCTGCAGCGCAAACGCGCCGTGGCCGCCGTGGAGATGGCGCGCTACTACGAGGACGCGCGGCGGCTGGCGCAACTGCTGACGCGCTGGGCCAAAGGCATTCCTTCGCGCAAGCATCGCTTCGTGGTTACTTCCGGCGGTGGGCCGGGGATCATGGAAGCCGCGAACCGCGGCGCGCACGAGGCGGGTGGAAAAACTATCGGAATGAACATCAGCCTGCCCTTCGAGCAGGCGCCCAATCCCTACATCACGCCCTCGCTCAACTTCGAGTTCCACTACTTTTTCATGCGCAAGCTGTGGTTTGCCTATCTGGCCAAGGCGCTGGTGGTGTTTCCGGGCGGCTTTGGAACGCTGGACGAGATGTTCGAGATTCTCACGCTGACGCAGACCCAGAAGCTGGCCAAAAAGATCACCGTGGTGGTCTACGGCACGGAGTACTGGAAGCGCGTGTTCCATCTCGACGTGCTGGTGGACACGGGGGCCATCTCTCCCAAGGACCTGGAACTCTTCCAGCCCGCCGACACGCCGGAGCAGGCATTTGAGATTCTGCGCCACGGATTAACGGAGAATTACCTGGCGGCGGAGATTGCGGCGGCTTCAGGGTGCGACGAGGACCTGATGGCCGGGTTCACGGTGGAAGATTTCCTGGGGCCGGAGATTGCCAAAACGCGGAAGTGAGAGCGGATGGGGAGAGAGCGCAGGAGCGCACAGCCCGCGCGATCTGCAGGAACTGAGGTCAAAGAGGCATACGAGGCGTGAAACGCATAGTGAGGGCGCTCTACAAGCGCCTTGGAATCATCCACGTGGGAAGGCGCAGGGTCCGCGACCTGATCGATTTCATTGAGGATCGAAAGATCGAACTGGTCATCGATGTGGGAGCGAACGTAGGCCAGTTCGGTGAGTCTCTGCGGGCAGGCGGGTATAAGGGCAGGATCGTCTCCTTTGAGCCAATCCGTTCCGCGTTTCAGACCCTTCAAAGGAAAGCAACCGCGGACGGTAACTGGGAAGCCCACCATTGCGGGCTTGGCTCCCATTCCGGAGCCGCGGTCCTGAATGTTTCCCAGCTCTCAGTCTGCAGTTCCTTTTTGGAGCCGTCGAGCGTAGCGGGACTGCACGATTCGCGAACGGCGGTGGTGCGCACGGAGGAGACTTCGATGCGCACCCTCGATGAGGTTTCGGCGGGGCTGCGCGGTAACATCCTTCTCAAGATCGATACCCAGGGCTACGAGAGGCAGGTCATTGAGGGCGGGGGCGAGACCATTCGGCGAGCCGCCGGAATCCTGATGGAGCTTCCGGTCATACGCATGTACGAGGGAGAGTGGCAGTTCCACGAGGCGCTGCAGTTCATGTCGGAGGCGGGATTCGTGCCCGCCCAAATCCAGGCGGTTGGCTATCACGGCCGCGACCATGTGTCGGCGGTTGAATTCGATTGTTTATTCCGGCCGGTCAGCCAGGTAGACGAGCAGAACAGTCTACGTGTTTAGAAAGTGGCGCGGTTGGGCTCGGCCAGAGGGCTCGCCTAAGAAGCGGAGCATCCAATGCTTCAGCGGGCAAGTCCCGCGCTCCTTCCCGCCCATGTGCGGGAGTCAGGCATTTATTTCCCGGTTTCCTGGTGACTCAGTGGGTTCCTTTCGTTATTTGAACGGCAATTCTCGGCGCTTTTACGCTCCTTTCACCGCAGTCATAGGAAACTTACGCTGGGAGTCCGTGCACGACGGGCGGATTGGAAGGAGCAGGCCAATGCCTACCTCAACCATCTCGTATCTGTGGCGCGACCGGAACGCAGCCGCCGGCTTTCGAGCCGGCGTATCCTTGCACGGGCATACCAACCAGTCGAAGGAGACGCTGGATTTTCTGGCCACCTTCGGCAACCAGTATCCCATCGTGCGCCCGCTGATGGCGCGCATGGAGCGGCGCGCGGAAGAGGCTTACGGTGTGCGCGTGGATTACGCGCGCAGCTACTGGACGCCGCCCATGACGCCCCGGCTGGCGTTCGACTTGGAAAGCCGGCAGATTGAAAAGCATGGCCTGGCGGCGATGGTTTCGCTCACCGATCACGACAACATCAATGCCCCGATGTTGCTGCGCACGGTTGCCAGCGCGCGGCATATACCGGTGAGCGTGGAGTGGAGCGCGCCTTACGGCGACGCGCAGGCTTTTCACCTGGGCGTGCATAACCTGCCCAGCGTCCGCGCCCAGGAGTGGATGGAGACGCTGGCCGAGTTCACGGCCAAGCCCAGCGACGCGCGGCTCACGGAAATTCTGGTGGAGCTGAATCGCGAGCGCAATGTGCTGGTGGTCTTCAATCACCCCATGTGGGACCTCTACATTGTGGGCAAGGAGAAACACCAATTTCTGGTGAATGAGTTTCTGCAGAAGAACGGCGCGTACCTGCACGCGCTGGAGCTGAACGGGCTGCGCAACTGGGAAGAGAATCGCGCCGTGCGGGTGCTGGCGGAGCGCTGGAACATGCTGCTGATCGCGGGCGGCGACCGGCACGGCGTGGAGCCGAACGCCAACATCAATCTGACCAACGCGGCCACGTTCACCGAGTTCGTACACGAGATCAGGCGCGAGCGGCGCAGCAACGTGCTTTTCCTGCCCCAGTACGCGGAGCCGTGGAAGCATCGCATCCTGCAGTCGACGATCGACGCGGTGCGGTATTACCCGGAGTTTCCGCAGGGCTCGCGCACCTGGGACGAGCGCGTATACCACCCCGACGCGAATGGAGTGGCGCGGCGGTTGAGCGAGATCTGGCCCCAGGGCCGGGCGCCGCGTACGGCGGCAGCGGTCATCGCGCTGGTACAGATGATGGGCCGCGGGCTGGTGGCCGGCGGATTGCGCATGGCCTGGAACGACGCGCACCAGTTGAGCAGGGCCCTGGGTGAGCAGGAGGGCTGAGGGACAGTTCGTAGCTCTCAGTTCACAGTTCCCGGTTCACAGTTCACAGTTTCAGTGCGGGACAACCCGTCTTTCGCGCGAGCTTCGATTCGGAAGCCGGGGAGCGACGAACAAACGAGCCGCTGCCACCCGGAGACACAGAAGGAGGGCCGTAATTACGAATCCGCCCGCCTCTCCAGCAGCGGCCGACAACCCTCCGCCACGCGTAGCTTATTTTCCCGACTCGTTTCACGAAATGAACGGGGTCGCGCACACCAGCCGGCATTTTGAGGATTTCGCGCGGCGCCGGAATCTGCCCTTTCTGTGCGTGCGCGCCGGCGACCGCACGCCGGCTTTGGTGGAAGACGGATGCGTGTGGACGCTGGAGCTGCCGCGCGGATGTTTTTCCTTTGCGCTTGAAAAAGATCTGCGCTTCGATCCGGCGTATTTGCGCCACATCCCGCTGATCGACGAAGTGGTGGAGCGCTTCGGGCCCGATCTGATCCACATCACGGGGCCGAGCGAAGTGGGCATGGTGGGGGCGGGGCTTGCGCACCATCTGCACGTGCCGCTGGCAGCAAGCTGGCATACGAATCTACACGAGTACGCGGCGCGGCGCTCCGACTGGATCTTGGGCCGGCTGCCGGCGCGGCAATCCGCGGTCACGGGCAAAGCCATTGAGGCCATGGCTCTGGCGGCGCTGGGTTTCTTCTATTCGGGGGCGCGGGTGCTTTATGCGCCCAACGCAGGCCTGTGCGCGCGGCTGGAGCAGGCCACCGGCCGGCCGTGTTTTCTGATGCCGCGGGGAGTGGACGCGAAGCTTTTCGATCCCGCGAAGCGCCGTCGCGATAGCGGCGATAGCGAGACTGTATTGGGGTTTGTGGGCCGCTTGTCTGTGGAGAAAAACGTGGCTCTGCTGGCCGAGGTCCAGGAGGAACTGGAACGCGCAATCGGATCGACGTTCCGGTTCAGGATGGTGGGCCACGGCGGTGAAGAGAAGTGGTTGCAGGAGCGGCTGCCACGCGCCGAGTTCACCGGAGTGCTGAAGGGCGAGGAACTCGCCCGCGCCTACGCGGGGATGGACCTGTTCGTATTTCCCTCGCACACCGACACGTTTGGCAACGTGGTGCTGGAGGCGCTGGCCAGCGGCGTGCCGGCCATTGTGACTCCCGACGGCGGTCCGGCCACGATCGTGCGCGAAGGAGAAACGGGATGCGTGGCGGCTGACGAAGAATTCGCTAGCGTGATTGCGGGGCTGCTCGCTGACCGGGCGCGCCTGGGCCGGATGGGCGACGCCGCTCGCGAGTACGCGCTCACGGCCAGTTGGGATGCGGTGTTTGAGGGCGTCTATGCGCACTATCGAGGAATGATTCCCGAATCGGCAGCGGTTGCGGGCCCAGGCAGCACGAATATGGGGGCTCGCGCCGCGCAGGCGCCAGGTTGACAAAGCTATGCGCGCGCCTTTAAGTTGCCCTCATTACCATCGTGTTTCCGGTGCTTCCGCACATTCAGGTTGCAAAGAGGTTCCCATGTCCAAGCGGCTGGTCCTGTTCAAGTCCGTTCCGGCGCATCCCGATTTCGGCCTGTTGGCGCTTCGCGTGGCCGTGTTCCTGCCTCTGTTTTTGAAGCACGGGACAGAGAAACTCTTCCATTTTGAAGGCATGGCCGCTCACTTTCCCGATCCGCTGCACATCGGCGCGGTGCCCAGCCTCATCTTTGCCACGCTCTCGGACGGAATCTGCTCGCTGCTGCTGGTGGTGGGCCTGGCGACGCGCTGGTCTGCGCTGGTTGTTTTCGTCAACGTTGCAGTGGCGTGGATTTTTGTTCACCATCTTGCGTTCTTCGGCCCCCAGGGCGGTCATGGCGAACTGATTGTTCTCTATCTCGCCGCCGCGCTGGCACTGTTCTTCACCGGCGCAGGACGAAATAGCTTCGACGCCTTGCTCGACCGGTAGGCGAGGGCCCTCGCCCTCAGTGACTGCGAAGAGATGGCCGGATAGTACCATGGATGCATCATGCTATCCCTGCTGCGCAAAAGCGCGGAGCTTCTCCGCCAGCATCCCGTTCTCTGGGCGCCGTATATTTGTGCGAATTTGTGCGCATCCGGCCTGACGCAACTGCGCAGCGCGGGCACAAAAGCGACCTTCTATTGGCTTGCAGTGAAGCGCTGGCACGCGGCACCGGGCAGTAATGGCGCTGCGTCCGCGTTCTATGCCTCGGTCCAAACTGTACAGAGGCTGAATTCAGCTTTGATCTGGGGAACTACTTACGTCGAGTTCTCGATTGACGCAACCGCGATGGTTCTCACCGCCATCCTGGTGGCGCGGATGCTTCGCCAGCGGCGTCTGGAACTGGCGGCTGCTAAAACCGGGCTGCGCGGCTATCCGGGGAGAATCCTGATCTACGCGCTGAAGTTCTGGGTGCTGTATCTCGCATTGGACGTGGTTCTTCTGGAAGCCGGGACTTTGTTCAAGCCGCTGCTGCATTTGAGCGATCCGGCGGGTTCCGCGCTTACCACTGGCGTGGATTCGGTGGCGGCAGTTTTCTTCGCGTGGGTGATGGCTCCCGTGGCCCTTCGGCTTCTGCGTCCCGCCGGCGCCCCCGCGCTTTCGAAGACGAATGTGAAACTGGGACGATACTGTTTCATGCTCACGGTGGCAGTGAGCTTGATTCTGGGCTGGGCTCTCGATCCGTTGTTCGACAAGCTGCTTTCCGACTCCATCGGGACGGCTGGGGAGGTGGCTTTGGCATCGCTTCTTGCCCAAATCCCCTTTGTGTGGCTGTATATCGCCTTGGCGCTGCTGGCGAGCAAAGCGGCGCTGGAACGCGGAGAACGCAAGGGCACAGGAGGGCGCGAGCGATTGCCGGATCTGGTCCCGCTCAACGCGAAAGCGGGCAGGAAGTCCTAAGGCTGCGCTGGAACGAGCGCACCGGAACGCAGATCGAGGGCAAACGGCGTTTCCTTGTCGCTGCGCATCTCCCAGCCCGTCCCGCGCAGGATGCTGTTGTCGACAGAGTTAATGGTCACGCCTTCATCGGAGAGCCGTTCGGATTCCCACGCCTGGCCATCGCAGCCCCAGGCGAGAATCGCGCGATGGCCGACGAAGAGGAGCAGGCCGTGGGCGGGAACGGCGCGGACTTCAAGGACGGGACGGTAAGGGAGCATAGTGAAGCGCTGGGGCGCGGTGGTGTCGATCAGATAGGCATAACCGCCGGCGACAGCGCAGAGCTCTTCTGGTTTCGGAGCCGACCAGAGGCCTGTAGGCGCCGCGGAATCGCGAAATCCGAGGGCGCAGGTGGCGAGGAAGGGATCGTGTGGCCGATTGGAGGGAGCGCCTTCCCGGGTCTCAAGCTCGAGATCCCCACCCCAGGGACGAAGACCTGCCAGGCCCGGAGGGCGCCCCAATCCCGGACCCTGGGAACCTACGTCGTTGGCATTCCCCACGGCGGGCCGGACGAGGACTTCGAGTGCCCCGCGTTCGACCTCTTCGGCCTGGAGGGGGTAGACGAAGTGGCGCGGCGGCAGGATGAGGGGCCGCGCGGCGAGGATCCCGGCTTGCCACAAATGCGGGAAAGTGAGGTCGATGATAGCACTCATCGTGATCTTGCCGGCACCTTGTAGTCCAGGATCCAGTCACGCTGTTCGAGGGTGTCGGGAACGGGGCAACCGCGTGCCGCTTCGATGGCGATCAACGCGTCGTGCGGGATCCAGCCAAGGTGGATGAGCGCGCAGGCTGCGGTCACGGTGGAGCGGCCGATGCATCCGCGGCAATGGACTGCAATGGCTTCTCCGGCGCGCAGGCGGCGCGCAAGGGCTGCGACGAATTCGCGGAAGTCCGCGGGGTGGGGCGGGACGTGAACATCGGGGATGGGATAGGAGAGAAATCGCATTCCGGCGCGTGTAGCAGCCGCTTGCTCTTCAGCCAGGTCGAGATATTCGGCCTCTTCGCGTTCGAGCAGCGACACGATTGTTTCCACGCCGGCTCGCTGGATGCGTTGTATCTCGCCGTCGAGCCAATCTCCACCGCGTGGCCTCATCACAATGGCCAGCCTGGCGGCGGGACTTCCCTTGATCCAGAAAACGTCGCTCATTGGCGGCTCACACGCCCACGAAGCGCTCGATGCGCTCGCGAATGCAGGGGACGGCGAGCTCGCGGGCTGCGGGATCTTCGATGATGGGGAGCAGCTTGGCGAAATCGAAGCCGGAAAGCGCGCCGGTGAGCGCGATACGCAGGGGATCGAGCAGCTCATTGCCATTTACACCTGTGGCGGCCGCGATCTCGTTCGTCCAGGCGTCGAAATCCTCGCGCGTGACCGGGCCTTCGTGGACGCGGGCGCGCTCGGCGAACTCGGCCAGTACGATGCGCGCCGACTCCGCAGCGAGCACGGCGTGGTTCTCCGGTTTGGCGCGGGCGACCTCGGGATCGAAGCCGAAGAAGGACGCGGCTTTCGCCGCAAGCTGATCGAGATGATCGATAGCAGGAACCTTCAGGGCGGGAAGGAAGACGTCGAGCAGGCGCTGGAACCAGTCTTTTATTGATTTTGGAGCAGATTCCCGCTGGGGCAGACGCTCCCCGAAATACCCCCAGGCCAACTCCGTGATTCGTTCCGGCGCGGCTTGCTCGCGCCGGGTGGGCGATGGGGTGGGGTGGATGCGAGCTGGCCCGCTGGAATTCACAGCTTGATGATAATCCTCGCGACCAGCGGCGGAGGAATTTTTGATAGGTTGAGCACAGGCAAACTTTGGAAGGACAGGAGCAGCGGATTGGCACTGCCGCGGATTCGCAAGTGCCGGTTCGCGGCTTTGCGGCTGCGGTGCTATTTTCGGCGCTTTGACAAGGCCCATGGATCGGAACGGCTAAAATCAGATCGGGCAGATTCTTTGCCCGACGTCCTTCCCCCGAGAGGTCCATTTCCATGAGATTCCCCGCGATTTCGGTCTCAAGGGCCGGTTGCCTTTCCGCGCTTCTGCTGTTTGTTTTTTCCCAGGTCCACGCGGCCGATTCTTCCGGCAAACATGCGGTGCTAACCGGTCACGCGGCGTTTACCGACGCAGCGCACGAGTCGCCCGGCACTCGCCGGCACATCACGCTGGCCGACTTGCCGGCGCCCGCTCCCGATCAGTCGGTGGATAACGGTCCCGACGTGGTGCCGCGGCCGGCAAAGGCGTGGCCGATCGCGCCTAAGGGCTTCAAGGTGGAGCTTTACGCGAGCGATCTGATCAATCCGCGCGAACTGCGAACGGCGCCCAACGGCGACATTTTTCTGGCCGAGAGCGAGGGCGGCGAGATTAAGGTGTTTCGCGGAGTGACGAGCGACGGCAAGCCGAAGGAAGTGTCGGTGTTCGCCAGCGGGCTCTCGCAGCCGTTTGGCATTGCGTTTTATCCCCTCGGCGACAATCCGCAGTGGGTCTATATCGGGGATACAGATGCGATTGTGCGGTTTCCGTATCGCAACGGCGACCTGAAGGCACGCGGGCCTATGCAGCACCTTGCCGACTTGCCTGGCGGCGGACGGCTGCGCGGCGGCGGCCACTGGACGCGCGATCTGGTATTTTCGAAGGACGGGACGAAGCTGTTTGCCTCTGTGGGGTCGCACTCCAACATCGACAATCCTTATACGCATCGCGAGGAGTTTCATCGCGCCGACGTGCTGGAATTTACGCCGGAAGGAAAGTTCATCAAGATTTGGGGATGGGGCATCCGCAACTGCGTGGGCGAGGCGATTCATCCCATTACCGGAGAGCTGTGGTGCTCGACCAACGAGCGCGACGCGCTAGGCAACAACCTGGTGCCTGATTACATTACACACGTGCCGGAAGGCGGATTCTTTGGCTGGCCGTGGTGGTACATGGGCGGGCACGAGGACCCGCGGCTGGCGGGTCAACCACGGCCCGACCCGGAGCCAAAGGTGCTGACTCCGGACGTGATTCTGCAGCCGCACTTTGCCTCGCTAGAGATGCTCTTCTACGAGGGCGCGCAGTTCCCGGCCGAGTTCAAGGGCGATGCGTTTGCGTGCGAGCACGGGTCGTGGAACCGCAAGTTGCGCACCGGATATGAGGTGATCCGCGTGCCGATGAGGAATGGCCATGCGACCGGCGAATACGAGGATTTCCTTACCGGGTTCACCGTAAGCGACGATGGCGACGTGTGGGGACGGCCGGTGGGCGTGACGGAGGCGAAGGATGGGTCGCTGTTTGTCTCCGACGACGGATCGCGGTCGATCTGGCATGTGAGCTATACGGGGAAATAAGCCAAGCCGTCAGCGCACGAATCTGCAAGCCGTCTTGGAAACCGCAGGTCCGTTTGGTCCCTGGGATACCACGAGAATTATTCCGTCTGGTCCATATCGGCTTCCTGCGGTTCCCCCGGCAGCGCTCCCTCCACGACCTGGCGCGCGGCCGGCGCCAACTGCTCGGCAACCAAGATCCTGGATGCGGGACTGAGAATCGGAGTGAAGCCGAATTCGGGAGTCGCCGGCGGACTCAATGCGAAGTCAATGCCGGCCTCGCTGAGTGCCGCCTGGGCAAGATCGAGCGCAATTGGATTGGCGCTTTCGAAGACCACCACCAGCTTCAGATTGGGGTTCGGATCGCTCATGTTGTCCTTCCGAGATTCCTATTGCCGTGACAGTCTCCAGGCACGTAGTATCGGGCCACCGCTTCTACGCCGAGGGTCGCCATGAAAACAGCCTATCGCTTCTGCACCATCGCCGTATATTCCGTCCTGGTTCTCCTTGCCGGCTGTAAATCGGCGCCGCCGGCTCCGGACGAAGCCGGTGTTCAGCAGTGGATCGCCGACTTTACCAAGGCCTTTGATGCGCGCGACACCAATGCGGTGATGGAACTCTACACGCCCGATGTGGTGGCATACGACACGATTCCGCCGCTCCAATATGTAGGCCGCGATATGTATGGCAAGGACTTCGCCAGCTTCTTCGGGCAGTTCAAAGGCTCCTTGGCAGTGGAGATCCAGGATGAGCATATTCATGTGTCCGGCGATCTGGCGCTTATCGATGGCCTGGAACGCGTGACCGGGACCATGACCAACGGCCAGCCGCTGGATATGTGGTTCCGATTTACCACCGGCCTGCGCAAAGTGAATGGGCAATGGCTCGACTTTCACGATCATGTCTCGGTGCCGGCGGATTTCTCGACGGGGAAGGCGGTTGTGGACCTGAA
>JASHRF010000124.1 GCA_030037545.1 Acidobacteriaceae bacterium
GACCTGCTGGCCAGCGTGGTGAAGGCCGAGAGCAACGGCAACGCCCGCGCCGTGAGCCGCGCCGGAGCCCAGGGCCTGATGCAGCTCATGCCCGGCACCGCAACCAGCCTGGGCGTGAACGACAGCTTTGAGCCGAACCAGAATGTCCAGGGCGGCTCAGCCTATCTCGATGCGCTGCTCGCCCGCTATCACGACAATCTTGCCCTGGCGCTGGCCGCCTATAACGCCGGGCCGCAGGCCGTAGACCGCTATCACGGCATCCCCCCTTACCGCGAAACACGCGTCTACGTGGCGCGCGTGATTCACGAGTTCAACCGCCGCGTGCTGGCCCGTGAAGCTGCCGCACGCCGAGCGGCCGCCTCAGCATCGGCGCAGGCATCCGCAGCGCATTGATTCTTTGCCAATTCTCCGCCGTGAGATCATAGAAGAAAAATGTAGAACAAGGAGAATGCTTGAAGCGCCGCGAATGGATTGTGGGCCTGGTCGTCCTTGTAGCACTGGCCGGCCTGTTTGCCTACGAACAGCATCTTCACCCCTTCCGCTGGAGCACATTCGCTGGGGAGTTTGCCCGCGCTCGCTGGAGCAAAGTTCTGATCGGAGCCGGTTGTATTTACCTGGCTTTCGTGTTTCGTGCCGTCCGCTGGGCATGGTTTCTGCGCCCCAACAAACGCGTTCCGCTCTTTTCTCTCCTGGGCACGCAAATCATGGGCTTCACGGCCGTGGCTCTCATTGGCCGCATCGCGGACTTGGTGCGGCCCTACCTCGTGGCCAGGCGCACGGGCCTCGCCGTGGGCTCGCAGATGGCGGTATACATAGTCGAACGGCTTTTCGACGCCGGCTCCATGGCCATCCTCTTCTGCTCCGCCATTCTGCTTTCGCCGGCCGGCTCGTTGCCGCACCAGGAGACCTTCAATAAATTCGGCAAGGGAGGTCTTGCCGTTACCATCGCGGGCGCTCTCTTCCTCTTTGCTCTTCGCGTAGCGGGCAAAGCCGTTATCCAGTTCACCGAAATATGTCTCTCCCTTATCTCTGAAAAGCTGGCCCACGGCGTCGGCCACAAGCTGCGCGCATTCCATGCCGGGCTCGATACGCTGCATTCCGCCACGGACTTTGCGATCGCCATTTCGCTTTCCCTCTCCATGTGGGTGCTTATCACGTTCGCATACGTCGAAGGCACAGAAGCTTTCGCGCCGGCTGCCGTCCAGAATTCGCATATGTGGGCGCGATGCCTCGCTCTGATGGCCGGCGGCGGAGTGGCCAGCGTCATTCAATTGCCCGTGATCGGCTGGTTTACGCAGATCGCAGCGCTGCAGGTCATGCTCGGACCGCTCTTCAACATGGCGCCCGAAACTGCCATGGCTTGCGCAACCACTCTGTTGGGGATTACGTTTCTCGGCATCGCTCCCGTGGGCCTTGTCTGGGCGCAATTCGAGCATGTGAATCTGCGCACGGTGACCGTTGAGAGCGAGCACGCGGAGAAAGCAGCGGAAGAAGAGCGGGAAGCAGAAGACGGCGTGGATGCCAACGCCGCCCCTTAAAAGCCGCCTCTTAAAAATTGTTCGCGTAGGTCGAGCTTTGAAAGGGCACGACTTCAGTCGGGCCGATAACGGCGCAAAAACACGCAGGCTTTAGCTCCTGAGGCGTGCGCTGAATCCAGTGCTCTCCGTTTCCACGCCCGCCGTCCGCGAGTACTGGATCGTCTCCGGCCCCACCGCACCACCGGTCATCAACATGCTCATGGCCTGCTCCATAGTCAGGCTGGTCTCCACGATGCGGCTCATCGGCAGCACCTGAAGAAACGCCGACGTGGGATTGATGGCGTTGGGCAACAGCACCGTGGCCAGCAGCTCGCCGGTGGCCGCGTCTGTAAGCGTGCGCGTGAGGAAGCCGATGCTCTTCTGCCCGGGAATCGGAAAGTCCACCAGCACCACGCGCTGGCTGCTCTCTTTTTTGGCCATCATGGTGTCGAGCAGTTGTCGCACCGAGGTATACACCTTGGCCACAAACGGCAGCCGCTCGAGCAGCGCCTCAAAGAGGTTGAAGGCCTGTTTGCCAATCACCAGCGAGGTGAGCCGGCCCACCACGAACAGCACCACCAGCGTCAGCACCACTGCCAGCGCCGACTGCAGCCACGGCCGGGCGAGCCAGGCAGCGGGAAACACAGCCGCAAAAAAGCGCACCACCGGCATTCCCGCTCTGGCCAAGGTGCTCAATAGAAAGCTAAAGATCAGCCAGGTAACAAAGAGCGGCCCGATGGTGAGGATGCCTGCCAGAATGTTGCTTTGCAGGCTGCGCAGGGTATGATTTGCGATGCGTCTCACGCCGTTCTCCACAGTCCCAATGGCGATGCGCCGGATTCTGCCGGAATTACGGCCATCCTAACACGATCCCATCCGGCAAACACCTTCCTGCTCACCGGCTGGAGCTTCAACTTTCGCCCTTTTCACAGCAGGCAAAATCGGCTATATATGAGGACTGGCCCCATATTTCAAAGGCAGGCGGCGATGAACGGTCCGGAGAGAGTGGACATGAGCAACGAATTTCGATTGGCGCGAAACCCGCAGGCGCCACACCCGCGCGCGGTCGGCTCTCCCTTGCCGCGCGGAGCCGCACGCCGGCCCGCCCATTCCCTTGAGCCCGAAAGTCCACTCGGGCCGCCTCCTCCGGGCCGTGCTTTGGCCAGTCCGGCTGCGCCCCCCGATCCCGTGGTAGCTTCATCCAGCGTGCAGCGCGCCGTCAATGTTCTGCGCAACGTGGTTCCCTTCGTGCAGCGCATCCTGCCCCTCCTTGACGGAAACTTTGCTACGGCGGTATCAAACGTCCTTACTTCGCAGCCCAAATCCACACCGCCCGTCAACCTCGTCCCCTTTCAGGAGGGCATGACTGGGTTGCAGCTTCAACAGCGCGAGCTGCGCGACCAGGTGGCTGAACAACAAACCTCGCTCAAGAGGGTCGAAGATCAGCTCGATATGGTTCGTGAGGCCACGGACCGCAACACCCTGGAGCAGCAGGAGCTGCTGGAAGACTTGAAGGCGGTCGGAAACAAGGTCAACCTCATAGCGCTCGCAGCCATGGCCCTACTGCTGGTTTCAGTCTTCCTGAACCTGTTTCTTTACTTGCACATCCAGCGCGTCCTTCCCTGACCCAACACCTTCATTCCCGCCTCAATAGGCGCTGCTTTCCATCGCCGGAACCTCCGGAGTCAGCGGTTTCAAAACAGCCAGGACCTGCTGCGGACAGTCCTCAAGCGAAATCAAGGATGCCCCGCGGTACGCTGGCGGAGGGCTCGGCTATGCTGTGTTCATAATCTGAAACAACCTATTCGCTGTGTAAATACGATTTTGCCCGTTCCTTTAACCTCGCCGCAACTTTGTGACCGGTGCTGTTGCCAGCCGTGTTTCCCGCAGTCTAGTATGCTGACAGTTTCACAGAATCCAGGGCGCCGTCCTACAAGACCCTGCAAGTCCCGCTATGCATGCAGTTGTTCCCAAGTTCACAGAGCTTCACGAACGAGCCGCGCAAACCGGTCTCACCGCGCGCGAATGGAGTGTCTCGCCATGGCATGGTATGCCTACTGCATTGGGGAAAAGCAAGCCTTTCCTGAGTTAGCTCGCCATCGTAAACCTGTTCCGATGGAACAGGTCCTTGGGGTAAGTGGAAATCAAGTTTTTTTATATCCCGCCAGTGATCTCGCCGTAATTGTCAGCGAGCACAATCCACAGGAACCTCTCAACCAGAAGTCTGGCGTTGACCATGCCCGGGTGATCGCCGATTGCTTCCAGCACTCCACCGTGCTTCCCTTCCGATTCGGCACCGTCTTTAACGACGATGACTCGCTGAGAAAGTCAATCCGTTCCAATCAGCGTCAGTTTCTGGGCAACATCGACAAACTCCGCGGCAAAACCGAGATGCACCTGAAGATCTTTGTCGACGACTGTTGCGCAAGGGAGATTGACCGCCATTTACCCGCCGAAAAGGTTGGCCGTGAGTACCTGAGCAACTTGCGCGAGAACGCTGCCCGCACCCGCGAACGCCAGACCCGGGCACGCGCCGTAAGCTTCCAGATGCACCGGCTGTTTATGCCGTTGGATGAGGAAGTGAGCTGCCGGCTGACCGAAAACGGCAAGATGGTCCTTGATATCGCTCACCTGATCGATCGCAAGTGCGTAGAGCGTTACCAGAACAAGTTCGCCTCGACCGTGATGATCATGCGCGAGTGCCAGATGCAGCTATCAGGCCCCTGGCCGCCGTACCACTTCGTTCATCGCTTAACGCGCGGCTCTCATGCGCCTGCGCAGCCCGTGGCCGCCCAGGCCGTCGGAGCGCCTGCAACTGCCGAGTCG
>JASHRF010000125.1 GCA_030037545.1 Acidobacteriaceae bacterium
CGAATGGGCCAAGCAGGTGTTGGGCTGCGACGCGGAGGTGGTGAAGCCAAACCAGCAGCACATGTTTCGCGTGCTGCCCAAACGCTGGCTCGTGGAACGGACCCTGGCCTGGCTGAATTGGCCACGCCGCCTGTCCAAGGATTATGAACTGCTCCACGCCACGGCAGAAACCATGATCCTCATGGCCTTCGCTCATCTGCTGCTGCGACGATATAAGTAGTCTTTAAACAGATTCTCAACGCATACCCTCTTTCTGCACGTTCAGATTTGACGATCTGAAAGTATCTCGCGTCCGCGATGGCAACCAACCCGCGCCGCAACGAATCTAGGGAAAAATCGGGCCTTAATGCAGGAACGCGGGCCCCGCACGTTCTCCGGCATGGGCGTGGCAAGTGCCGGAATTGGCTTTGGGCGCCTTTAGTTCACGTTTTCTTTTTTTGCCACATTCGCACGTTCAAACATCGCTTGACCGGTCCGGGGTGGTGGGGGACTGGAACTCGCCGTGTCTTTGCGCCAGCTCCGGGCTACACCCGAAAGCGGCTCCCAGCCGGCGCTATGCAGACGTGCGCCGAAGCAGAATCGTAGGTTTTACCTCCGCTGGCGCCAACAAGAGCAGCTACGGACGGAGGGACTTCCGGCAGCGAGCTCGATACCTGAACTTTCTGGGAGGAAAGCCGATGCGATACCTTCGCTTACATTCCTTCACCTCATTGCAGAGGATTATCCGGGCAGCGGCTGCGTCGCTGCCCTTTGTGTTGTGCGCCGCGTTTCCGGCTCCCCTGCTGTTGCTGGACGCGCCACAGTTGCGCGCGCAGTCCATGCTGACCGGCGGCCTTGCCGGGACCGTGCTGGATCCCAGCGGGGCCGCGATCGCGGGCGCCCTGGTGAAGGCCACCAGCCATGAAACGGGAGCGGTGAGTACCACCACCAGCTCGGCCACCGGAGCCTACAGCTTCTCGCTGCTCAAGCCGGGCACCTACACGGTGACGGCATCGAAGAACGGCTTCAAGGCGTCTACGACAACGGTCACGGTGGCGATCGGGCAAATCGTCACCCAGAACCTGACGCTGAACCTCGGTCAGGCGTCGGAAACCATCCAGGTGACTGCGAGTCCACAACTGCTGCAGACCGACACAGCGCAGTTGAGCACCGTGGTCAACCTGCAACAGATGCAGGACATTCCCAACCCCGGCAGCGATATCACTTATGAGGCGCAGGCCAAGCCGGGCGTAGTGATGAACACCGGCGCCAACTCATCGATGGGTACGCTGGGCTACGGCAACTTCGAGGTCTTCGGCCTGCCTGCAACCTCAAACAATTTCACGGTGAACGGAATGGAGGTAAACGATCCGTTCCTGAACCTGAACAACTCCGGTCCGTCGAACCTGCTGCTGGGCGTGAACGACCTTCAGGAAACCGACGTGGTTTCCAACGCCTACGAGGCCCAGTACGGGAGCTTCGGCGGGGTGCAGCTCAATGCCATCAGCCGCTCCGGCACCAATAAGTTTCACGGCAATTTTAACTATGCCTGGAACGGCGACGTGTTGAATGCCAATAATTGGTTCAACAAGAACCCAACCTATAGCAGTCCCGCTGTGGCGCGGCCGTTTTCGAATTTCAACCAGTGGGCCGGAGCAGTGGGAGGGCCGATCAAAAGGAACAAAGTCTTCTTTTTCGTCAACACCGAAGGAATTTCCTTTATTACCTCAAGCCAGACCATCGTACTCCTGCCCAGTAGCTCGTTCGAGAGCAGCGTGGTGGGCGCTGACGCGGCCTGCGACAACACCACCAGCAGCCTCTTTACCAGCGGAAACGCCAGCGAGTGCGCGTTCTACAATCACATCTTTGCGCTGTACAACGGCACAAAGAACTATTCCAGCGCGGTGCCCACCACCACGGCGGGCCAGTTAAAGCTCTCGGAGCCGAGCAAGTTCAGCCTGACGGAAGGCATGATCACGGGCCGCATGGACTTCGACCTTACACCCAACGACAAGGCGTTCGGCCACTTCAAGTACGACAACGGGACCCAGCCCACTTACACCGATCCCATCAATTCTGCTTTCGACGCCGACAGCAAGCAGCCGGATTACGAAGGCCAATTTGCCTGGACCCATACCTTCGGGGCGCGCGCGGTGAACCAGTTTTTGATGACGGGCGCGTACTACAGCGCCATTTTTGTCAACGTCAATCCAACTGTAGAGCTGGCCACGTTCCCGTTCATGATGGACTGGGACGACGGTTTCCTGCAGAACCTGAACAATGATGCCGATGCCTGGCCCGAGGGCCGCAACGCGACGCAATACCAGCTCGGCGACGACTTCAGTTACACGCTTGGGCGCCATACGCTCAAGGCTGGCGTGCAGTACAAGAAGGACGACATCTCCGATTTCGACACCGGTATCTTGCAGACCCCCGAGGTCCTCGTGAGCCAGGCGAACTTCAGCACCGGTATTTCGGACGAAGCAGTGCAGGATTTCACCACCAGCCTGGATAACCCGCTCTCGCTGTATACGCTGGGCGCTTACTTCCAGGACGACTGGAAGCCGACGGCGAAGCTGCTTGTTACACCTGGCGTGCGCGTGGAGCGGAACTCCAACGTGATTTGCCGCCACAATTGCCTGTCGTATTTTGGAGGGAACTTCTTCAATCTCGCGTCGGCCTCGCCTCTGGATTCGGCGGCGCTGCCTTACAACCAGCAGATCAAATACGATCTTCCCAACGCCTTCACCAACTACCAGGCCTACATGGTGGAACCGCGGCTAGGGTTCACGTTTTCGCCTGACGGAAAGACCGTTGTGCGCGGCGGCTTCGGAATGTTCACCGACGTCTTTCCGGGCACCATTGCCGATACCATGCTCGACAACCCCCCGCTGACGACGAGCTTTGTTGTGACCGCGCCGGGAATGCCGCTTCAGCCAACCAGCCCAGGAAGCGCGCAAGCACTCATGTCCGGAGCGAACGCGACTTTCACAAGCCAGTTCAAGGCAGGCAGCAGCACCGCATGCCCGGCAACCGCAACGCCACCCGCTGTGGCCGGCGACCTGGGCAGCGCCGATTGCATGTCTGCCACCAACCCGTCGTTCACGGTACCCAGCTTTACGACCGTGGCCGCGCATTTAAACTATCCCACCTATGAGGAGTGGAACCTGCAGATTCAGCGCCAGCTTGGCCGCAGCGACAGCATCCAGATCGGATATGTCGGCAACCACGGTTACCACGAGCCTGTCGAGAACGTCGGCGTGAATGCTTACGGCCCCACCGCAGGCGCATACGGCTTGCCAGGAACCTCGCCGGCCCCCAGCTTCGGCAACGTGACAGAGGTGGATAGCACAGCCAGCTCGAACTACAACGGCGCTCTTGTCACCTGGGTACACCAGGGTCAGGGGCTCATGGTACAACTGAACTACACCTACAGCCACGCGCTGGATGAGATTTCAAACGGCGGCATCCTTCCCTTCAACGCGGCGAGTGTCACCGCTCAGTTCAACCCTTACAACCTGAGCCAGAACTACGGAAACGCCGACTACGACGAGCGCCAAAATTTCTCTGGCACCTATCTCTATATGATCCCGCATTACCGCGGAGCGTACGCGCTGACCGGCGGATGGCAGATTGGCGGAACGATCTTTTACAACAGCGGCAATCCCTTTACGCCGGAAGCGTACATCGGAGACTTCGGAGTGGGAGCCTACGGCAACGAGGTGAATCCGGTTCCGATCGCCGCCGCGCCGGGCGTGGCGCACCATTGCGGTGCAGGTTCGGCGATCACGCCATGCCTGACTGCGGCCGATTTCCCCGCCTATGCCAGCGGAACCGCTTCGGCTTTTGGCGCGGCTGAGCGTAACCAGTTCTGGGGTCCGCACTACTTCGACACCGACATGACGCTGCTGAAAGCCTTCAGGCTGCCGCCACTGGGAGAGCAGGGAAAACTGGAGCTGGGCGCGACGGCGTTCAACCTGCTTAACCACCCCGACTTCGGACTGCCTAACGGGTTGATTGACTCCGGATCGAGCTCGTTTGGCTATTCACTCTATACGGAAGGCCCGCCCACCAGCATTTATGGATCGGGCCTGGGCGGCGATCCCTCGGTTCGCATCCTCGAAATGACGGGTAGAATTATCTTCTGACGCTGGAACAAAACCGGAAACGATGGGGCATCCGCATGGATGCCCCATCGTTTCCGATCTCTCCCTTGCCGGACCTCAGCGCAATCGCCGGGCGGACTTCTTCGCCCGCGTCTTGCGCGCCGAAGCCCTCCTGGCGGTGGTTTTAGTTGCCTTCCTGACCGACGGCTTGGTCTTGGCAGCCGCCTTTCTCGCGGCAGCCGCTTTACTCGGTGTGGCCTTGGCCGCCATGTCCTGCTTCTGGCGCGCGGCGCGAGTCTTCGCCGCCAGTGCCGACTTAAGTTCGGCGTCGAACTCACCGGGCGTAAGCGGACGCGCCGACTTGCGCAGCCGCTCTATATCGTAAAAAGCGCGCCGTTCTTCCAGAAACACGTGGACCACAAAATCCACGTAGTCGAGCAGGATCCACTCGCCCTGGCGGCGACCCTCCACCGAGTTTGCATAGGCTCCAAATTCGCGCTTCAGGCGCAATTCGATCTCGTCGGCGATGGCCACGGCCTGGCGGTCGTTGCTGGCGGAAGTGACCAGGAAAAAATCCGACAGCCCGGAGTCAACCGGGTCGAGCTCAAGGATGCGGGTATTTTGGCCTTTTTTCTCTTCGCAGACCCTGGCGGCGGTCTGCACCAAAACTCGTGTGGGGATGCGCGTTTGTTCGTGCGCGGGGGTAGTGGTCATGCGTCGATGTTCGTCTCCAAGCCAATCCTAGACGTTCAGCGGGACGGGAGCAAGAGCCGAAGGGAACAAGGAAACAAGAAGGCGGTGCGGCGACGATATCAACGATACAAATCATGAGACCAAACGTATCCCGCGACGGCTTCCCCAAGCAGCTTGCCCGCCGAAGTGGTCTCACCATCCCCGCGCACCTGGGCGCGAATGGCCGACGCGCTGATTTCGACGTCGAGACCGGGAAGCAGATAAAAAGGGGCATGCCGGCCGAAGCCGTTGGCGACAGAGAACGTTTGCAGCGTGATGCTGGGCTCAATCTGCCCTGCGCCGGTTTCGAACGCACCCGGTTCGAGCGCCAGCCCAGCCGGCAGGGCCGTCTGGAGCTGATCGAGCGGCTGACCGGGGCGCGAGGCCACAATCAGAGGCGCGACGAACGGAATCTCATCTGCGCGATGCCAGTGCCGCAGACCAAAAAAAGAATCGGCGCCCATGAGACAGAAGAGCCTCCCGCCGGCGGGCTGTTGGGCGCGCAACTTCTCCAGCGTTTCGAGAGTGAAATTGGGCGCACCCGAAGGCTGCGGCGCATCGATGAGGCTGACGGCGAATCCAGGCTCATCGGCAACGGCCAGCCGCGTCATGGCCAGGCGATCTTCGAAGGCCGCGGTTGCGCCCCGCGGCTTGAGCGGCTGCACACCCACCGGAGCAAACAGTACCGTATCCAGACCGAGCGCTGCGCGGGCCGCGCGCGCCACGGCCAGATGTCCAAGGTGCGGCGGGTCGAAACTGCCACCGAAGAACGCAACGCGGCCGCCGGCTGTCTGGATCATGGGAACATCGTAAATTGCCACCCCCAGCGCAAGCGCCGCCGGCTCCTTGGATAAAATGGGAATCAGCTATGCGCCTCGTCCTTTTCGCCCTCGCGCTTGCCGGCGTGGTGGTTTCATCGCTGGCCCTCCAGGTTCACTACTCGCACGGCACCGAACCCTGCTCCATCAACAGTAAATGGGATTGCGGGATCGTGAACCATAGCTCGTATTCGGTCATTGGGCACGTGCCCGTGGCAGCCATCGGGATTGTGGGCTATCTCGCGCTGGCGGCCCTGGCCTTCGCGCGCCGCAGATTTCTGCTGCTGCTCGCCGCTTCGCTGGGGTTCGACTTTTCGCTTTGCCTCACCATGATCGAGAAGTTCACCCTTCAAGTCTGGTGCCTCTACTGCGTTATTTCACAGGGAATCGTTGCACTCGTCCTTCTTTTCAGCCTCGGCTGGTTTACGGCGGAGTATCTGGCCCGCAAACGTTCTGGCAGCAATACATGAATTCGACTGATCGACCGCGCTTCCTCGTTGCGCCTGCACGCGCTAGACTTGATTAGATCGATGTTTAAGGATTGGTACGCGCGCCGGATGTACGGCTGGGAGACGCGGCTGACCACGCGCGACGAAAATCGTGTGGTGCGCCCGCTGGAGTGGGGCTTCGACTGGATCGCACCGTTTCTCCGCGCGCACGGATTCGGCGAGGCGCTTCCCGGCCCGGAGATCGAGCTCGACGCAACCGCCGCTGAAGCCGCCATGGTCCGCATCAACCAGATATTGATCCGGCACAGCCAAATCTTCTTCGGGTATAACCGGCCCGCAGATTTCCGCCTCGAAGAACGCTACCCGCAGCTTTTCCCCACCAATGTAAGGCCCGAAACCCTGGCCAAAGATGCGGACCTGCGTGCGCAGGCCGCGGCGGGCAAACTAAAGCCGGCGCAGTTTCTCCGCTTTACGTCGCCGGAGCGGACACCGTATCCGGAAAACGATTTGGCCAATGCGCGCTGGTACCCCGCTCCCGGTCACAAAGACCCCGCACGCCCCAAGCAGGCCATCGTGGTGCTGCCTCAGTGGAACGCCGACGGCTTCAGCCACAACGCGTTGTGCGCGCTTTTCAATCGCATGGGTATCTCAGCGTTGCGGCTTTCAAAGCCCTACCACGACATCCGCCGGCCCGCGGAGCTGGAGCGCTCCGACTACGCGGTCAGCGCTAACATCGGACGCACTATTTCCGCCTGCCGGCAGGCGGTCGTCGACATCCGCTGCTGCCTCGACTGGCTTGAGGAGCAGGGCTACGAGCATTTCGGTGTGCTGGGCACCAGCCTGGGTTCCTGCTACGCGTTCCTGGCCAGCGCTCACGATGCGCGCCTGAGGGTGAACGCCTTTAACCACGCGTCCACTTCATTTGGAGACGTGGTGTGGGCCGGGCAGAGCACGCGCCACGTTCGCCAGGCAGTGGAAGACGCCGGGCTCACGCAGGAGCGGCTGCGCGCGCTGTGGGCCGGCATCAGCCCGGTGAGTTTTTACCGCGAATTTGCCGGAGCCAGAGCCAACGGTCCGGGCAAAAAAGTGCTGGTGGTCTACGCCGATTACGATCTCACCTTTCCCAAGCAGTATTCGCTCGAGGTCGTGAAGGCGTTTCGGAGCTCGGGTCTGAATCACGAAATCCGGGTATTGCCCTGCGGCCATTACACCACCGGCGAAACGCCTTACAAGTTCATCGACGGCTGGTATCTGGGCTGGTTTGTGTACCGCGCGTTCAAGGCGCTGCGCGAGGAGAAGGCTGCACAAGGCGAGCGTGCGGCTCCGGTGAGGAACGACACCGAAAATCAGGCCGTCTCGCGCTAGCGAGCTTGAACACCCGGCGATGTTTTGAAAGGGCACGGCTTCAGCCGTGCCGGCGATTTCCCCAAAAAGCCCGGGGGCTTTAGCCCATGAGGGACGCCCTGTTCAATGCGCCTGGCTCAGATTCAGTCGCAACATTTTGGCCGGGTCGAGATACGCATTCTGCCAGCGCACTGCCCAGTGCAGATGCGGCCCCGTCACGCGGCCGGTGGCGCCGCTCAGCCCCACCAACTGCCCTTTGGTCACCCGCTCACCTTCGTGCACATCGATGCGGCTCAAGTGCATCGAGATCGTATACAGTCCGAGGCCGTGATCGATGGCCACGCAGTTGCCCTCGAAATAAAGCTTGCGCGCCAGCACCACTACGCCGCTATTGGCCGCGTGCACCGGCGTGCCCATCCGCGCGCGGAAATCCATCCCTTTGTGCACACTGGCCAGCTTGCCGTTGAAGGTGCGCCGGGTGCCGAAGCTATCGGTCGGCGCGGCGGTCACAGGCGCGCGGAAATCGCCGCTCCATAGCGGCTCCGCCGCACTGGCGCCAAAAACTCTGTCCTTCAGCGCCACTTCCGCCTCGATCTCTGCGACCGCGCTAGGCGGTGGCGCAACGAACTGGGGTGCTACGGACAGCGCCTCGGTGCGATAGTGAGCTTCGTGAATCTCGACTGTGCGGCTCAGATCGCGCGCGTCGCCGTCGCCAAGTTTCTCCGTAATGTGCAGAGTCGACGCGCCCACCGGAGCTTCCACGTCTACGCCGGCCAGCGCAAACCATCCACGTCCGTCCGTCGCGCGGAAGAATTGCAGCGTGTGGCCCATCCACTCGCCATCGAGCTGGGCCGTGGCCGGCGCATCCACGCGAATCAGCTCCGGCGAACCGGCTTCCACCGCACACGGTGTAAGCACAACCAGAGGCGCCTGGCCGTGTTCTGGAATCACCCAGCAGACTGCCGCAATCAGGAAAAGCCCGAAGCGCCGGCAGGTCTTTTGTAGGGGAAAATACCACATCCAGAGCTAGAATAATCGAGTAGCCGCCTTTCGCAGCGGTGCGCCCAGCGCGCTCCGGAGGTTTCCCCATGGCCGTTTCTTCCCCAAGTATGTACCGCAACGTCTCCGCATGTTTCGGCCTTGCGTTTTCCCTAGCGTTGGTGCTGGCCGCCCACGCAGCATTCGCCGCGCAGCCGCAAAGCACGGCATCCAGCGCGCAGAATCATCGCCAGCCCGTTCTCGTCGAGCTGTTCACCTCCGAGGGTTGTTCCGACTGCCCTCCCGCCGACACGCTGCTGGCCGAGCTCGACGAGCAGCAGTTCATTCCTGGCGCTGAAGCCATCGTGCTCAGCGAGCACGTCACCTACTGGAATCACCTGGGCTGGAGCGATCCGTTCTCCTTCGCGGCCATCGACGATCGGCAACAGGAGTACGAGCGCAATCTGGGAGGCGGCGAAGCCTACACGCCGCAGATGATAGTGGACGGAACCGAACAATTTGAAGGCAGCGATCTGAATAAACTCAGGATCGCGGTGCAGCGCGAGGCAGCGAAACCCAAGGTTGACGTGCAGATTGAAGACGTGCGCCTTATGGAGGATGGGGAAGTCACATTTACGGTACACCTGCCGGCGGGCGCAAAAGGAACGCTGTTGGCAGCCGTGGCCGAAAATGCAACCGTATCGGAAGTCACGCGCGGCGAAAACAAGGGCCGCACACTGCATCACGTAGCCGTCGTTCGCGTCCTCAAGGAGCTTGCCTCCAGCGCGGCGCATGGGCGGCCTCAGGAGCTTAAGAGCGCCGACGTAGCCTCCGCCGAAAAAGAAGGCGCCTCGCTGCGGCTGGTGGTTTTTCTGACCAAAGGCGCTGACGGGCAGGTAGTGGGCGCGGCCGAGCAGATGCTGTCCGCAACAGAGCCGCCGCCGGTGGCGCTCACAAGCAAATAAGAAATCACTTGTCAGACGGGGGCCGATCAGGTTGCGGCCGCGGATGCGCGGCCTTCCATTGGGCCTCGCGATCCTCCACGTCCGCCAGCTCGTCGGTGGTAATGCGCGTGCCCACATTCTGCCGGTTGGCGATGTACTGCGCCTGGTTGGGGCTGTCTACGCTGGCCGCCAAATCGAGCCAGAAGTACGCATCCGGGTCGCTGCGCGGAACGCCCTGGCCCAGCGAGTACAACATGCCCAGCGTTCCCTGCGCTCTGGGATCGCCCTGGTCCGCGGCCTTGCGATACCACGCCGCAGCCCGCTCCATGTCGCGGGAAATTTCTTGCCATCGCCGTCGATGCTCTTCTGGTCCGCAGCCTTTCGGTACCACTCGGCCGCCTGGTCGGCGTCACGCGCCACGCCTTTGCCATCAGCGCAGCACTCGCCCACCTCGACCTGCGCGGCCGCATTGCCGGGCCTTGGCCTTAGCCAGCAGCGCTGGCGTCGATGCCCGCGCTCTGGGCGATAACCTTCGCCGGCACCATGGCCAAAGCGAGCAAGGGAACGGACAGCAGCAAGATCATTGGTGTTTTTCGCTTCATAACCAACCCTTGCCTCATTCTGCCTCGGAACCCCTGCCGATTCCAGTGTAGGCGGGCCGCCGCGCTTGGGCAGACCTGCGCTTTCCGCGAGGCAGCTCCGATTGCAGCCGTCCAGTCTGCTTTTGGAGCAGTACTGCCATACGCTGCATGAATTCCGCGATGGTGCGTAGCTGTTTATCGGAATAATTGGCATAGAGTTTTTCGGTCGCCTGCAGCATCGGAGCGAAGAGCAGATTTCCCGCCTCCTGGTCCTTCGATTGAGACTCGACGGCTTCCACGAGAACCTTTCGCCGGTCCCGGGCGTCGCTCACGCGCCGCGCCACGCCAGCCGCGACCAGGCGATCGATCAGGCCGGTCACAGCTCCCGGCGTCAGTCCCGTCAATTCTGAGAACCTTCCGGCCGTAATCGGCCCGTGGCGCAGCACGATATCCCATGCGCGCCAGTCGCCGACAGTGAGCCCGAATTTTTCGGCCGCGCGGGAATGAAACATCACGCTGCTGGCGCTGAGTTCGCGGCCGGCCAGGTTCACGCGATCATAGAGCCGCTTGCGGTTGCCTTTGCTCATTCAAATAGTTTACCGTCCACGATAATTTAGTATACTAAACTAAAATAGCTCCAGGAGACAATTCCCCGAGAAGCATGGATGTCAATATCGACGGCGGATGTACAACAGAAATCGATTGCACCAGCCCTGGCGCTCGTGGTGTTGTCACCCCCCCATCGCTGAGGTGCTGAGTCCCGCTTGGACAGAGATGCATCGCTACGCGCTGGCCTGCGGGCCACGCTCGCATGCATGACCGACGGTTTCACAGGCAGCAGTTCGTGGCTCCGCATCGATGTCATCTTCAAATCGGCTATCGATCTGCTCGCTATCGTAACTGCTGCTCCTGCTGGGACGGGCAATCACAAGGCGACCGGCAGGGCCCTGAACCCGCGGCTTGCGCCAGCGGCTGACTTGTCACTCCGTTGCGCGGTGAAGTACAAGTATTTTGTGGAGCTTTTGCGCAAACGTCGGCTTCCAATCCGCATCTAACCGTGGTGCGCAAGCAATTCCGAAAGAAAATGGGCCAGCGCGCGCCACGGCTATCCGCATCATCAGTTTGTTTATGCCGTCAGCGGCCGCATTTGCTTTGAGGCTCCGGGCAGAAGCAGGAGATGCGCAACGGCGACAACGTTACGGTGAATGGCAGCGTTGAGCATCCGGTCCCGAAGCTCAGGAAATTCGAAGTGCTCGATCTATTTGCTTCTCGCGACGACTACACGCGGTAATCGATCTTCAGCGCCCCAATCAGGGCGCGCTGCTTTGAAGGGGTTTCAATGAAACTGAAGACGCAGTGGATCGGCCTGGTGGCATCGGCAGCTTTTCTGGCGGCGCATAGCCTGCCAGCGCAATCGCCAGCTACGCCACAATCGCCCGATCTGACCGGCTTGGCTCATATCGCCTTCCGCGTCAGCGATCTCGATAAAGAGGTTAACTTCTTTGGCAAGATGGGCTTCGAAGAAGCATTTACGAATGTCGAAAGCGGCCGCATCCTGCAGGTCTTCATCAAAGTGAACGACATGCAGTTCATCGAGATTTATCCGCAGAGCGATCCGCCACAACCGCTGGGGTTTCTGCACGCGTGCTACGAATCCGCGGACCTGAAGACGTTGCACGCGCGCTACCTGGCGGCCGGGCTTCATCCCACCGCGGTGAGCACGGGCGCGGAGGGCGATCTGCTGTTCGCGGTTCTCGATCCCGATAGCCGCGCCACGGAATTCACGCAATACATGCCTGATTCACGTCCCATGAAAGACCACGGCCAGCACCTGGGCGATAACCGCGTCTCCGACACGCTGCTGGGGTTCGAGATACCGGTCACCGACCTCGACGCAGCGGCAAAGTTTTACGGCAAGCTGGGCTTCGATGTCGAGAAGGATGGCGCCAATTACCGTCTGTCTGTTCCCGCCAATCCTGACCTGCGCATCGAGCTGCATACGGCGAGAGTCAACGACCAACCGCAATTCCTGTTTCCAGTGGAGGACGCGCACCGCGCTGCCGATCAACTGCACAAAGCAGGTCTGAAGGTGACTCGCGACAAGAAATTGGTCTTTGTGCGCGATCCGGACGGCAACGCGTTTGTTCTACTCGAGACCGGCACGTCCGGCCCGCGCCATCTGATCCCGCACTTCCACAAGTAGCGCGGCAGTTGTCAGTTGCCACTGGCTGCGGCAATTCGACCCAAGCTCTTCAGGATCCGCACGCAAGGATTTCCTTGGTCGCCGCGGTGCGGCTCACCACCATTTTCTTCTGGACCACTGATAACCGGCAACTGTTCCCTGCAACCTGTTCCCCTGCCCCTCAATCCGCCGCAGTCGCCTTCGGAACCTCTTGCGTCGCGATCGTCGCCACGTCGATAGACAGCCACGCGCCCAACTCGTTGAAGTCCTTCTGCCAGCGCGGCCGGTCATCGTTGCTCAGCGCGGTCAACTGCGCGGGGCCGCTGCGCAAAATCTCATACCAGATGTTTTGCGCCTGCCACAGGTTGGGCTCGAAGGGAAACTCGGCCAGCGCACGCGCCAGCACCAGCGCGCGATCGAGCATTTCGAGCGACCCGGAGGACATCTGCAGCTCCACCATGGCGCGTTTCGTTCGCTGGTCGGTCAGGTACGAAAGCGTGGCCGTTTCCAGCGCTACCTGGTCGGCCTTGGCCAGCGCCAGATAGGAGCGCAACTGCGCCGGATCGATGGGATCGGCCTCGATAGCGCGCCGCAGGCCGGCGTTGATGGCGAAACCCGCGGCCAGCGTGAGCGCGGGCGGCTTGGGCAATCCCGCCTGCGAGAGGTAATGCAGCAGGCTGGCGTGGTCCTGGTAGATGGTGGTGAGCGAACTCTCGATGTCCCACAACGTCGAGTTGAGAATGAGCTGCACAATGCGCCGCTGTTCGTCGGTAAAAAGCGAAGTGAGCGAGTAGTTGGCGGCGCCGTATTCGCGATCGACGAGCCGCATCACCTCGGGAAAATCCGCGCGCATCACCTGCTCCGCTGCCAGCCGTGCGAACGGCTCGAAGCGAGACGCGTCGCTTTCCGCGTACGGCTTGACGGCGGCCGTGATGTTCTGGTCGCCGAAGTGGAGCACGGCAAAAGAGAAGCTGTCGGCATGGCCGGTGATGGCGCTCTCAATGTGCGCCCGCCCCAAGGCCAGCCGCCCGCGCCCGGAGGGATAGGTATCGTACGAAATCCGCCGCACGCGATAACAGTAGAGATCGGTCTCTTCCGCAAAGGATGTAAATACAGAACTGATGGCGTAGTGCGCTGCCACCTGCTCCAGCCGCAGCTCTTTGCTTTTCACGCAGGCGCGATAAATCTGCGCGCCGTCTCCCGCCGCGGGATCGCTCGACCGCGCCTCAGCCATGCGCCCCAGAAATGCCGGCTCCAATGCGGCGGCCTGCTCGCCAAAAAGCTGCGTGGCCAGTTGCAGGACCCGCGCCGCATAGGCGATGATCTGCACCGTTTCGATTCCGCCAATATCGTCGAAGAACCATCCGCAACTGGTGTACATGAGCTGCGCGTGGCGCTGCATCTCCATCAGCTCCAGCGCCCGCGTCCGCTCCTGCGCGCTGAGCGGATGGTTCTGGTGCGCGTTGAAGAAGCTGTCCACCGATTCCGGGCTGCGGTCGAGAATCACGTGAATATAACCGTCGCGCGCCGCCCACACATCGCTGAAGAGCTTTGCTCCTTCCTGCTCGGTGAGCGGCAGGAGCGCGTCGCGCAGCCGGTCGAGGGCCTGGCGCAAGGGCGCGCGCCACGCCTGGTTGCAACCCCGACGGCCGCCATTGCAGCCGCAGTCCAGCCGCCAACGGTCTACGCCGTGCGCGCAGCTCCAGGAAGTGTTTTCAACAATCTCGCACTCGTACTCGGGTGGAAACTGTTCCAGGTAACAGCCGAAGTTGGCCAGCTTGACCGTTCTGTCCCGTTCCAGCAGGTAGAGCGCGTAGGCGAGCGCCATTTCTCCGTGCTTGTGGTGGTGGCCGTAGCTCTCGCCGTCGGTGGCCACGCTGGCCAGTTGCGGTCGCGCGCCCTCCTTAAAGCCTGATTTGAGCCGCGCGGCGAGATTTTCCCCGGAATTCAGCAAACCTTCAAACGCGATGGCCCGCGAGTTCGGCCCGTTATAAAAAAACACCGCCAGCGTGACGCCGCTTTCAAAGCGCATCAGGTAAGGCCGCGTGGTGTCGACGGCCGATTCCGGAGTTTCGGTCCACTCTGCGCTGTCTTCGCCTTCCCCAACTTTGAGGGGCCGGATGCGTTTGCACTGGTGCGGCGCCAGCACGGTGAATCTGATGCCGTGCGCTGCCAACAGCTCCAGCGTGGCGCTATCGGCCGCCGTCTCGGCCAGCCACATGCCTTCCGGCTTCGCGCCAAAGTGCTTCTCGTAGTCGGCAATACCCCAGCGAATCTGCGTAATACGGTCCTGCAGGCTCGCCAGCGGCATGATCATGTGGTTGTAGCCCTGTGCCATAGCCGAGCTATGCCCGCTGAAGATCTTGCGGCTCCTGCGCTCGCCGTCCTGAATCATGCGGTACGTGCGCGGCGCGTTCTCCTTAAGCCAGCTCAGCAGCGTAGGCCCGAAGTTGAAGCTGATGCGCGCATAGTTGTTCACAATGCGGATGATCTGCTTCTTGTTATTCAGGATGCGCGCCGCCCCGTTAGGCGCGTAACACTCCGCGCAGATGCGCTCGTTCCAGTCGTGGAACGGCGCCGCGGTGTCCTGAATCTCCACTGTCTCCAACCACGGATTTTCGCGCGGCGGCTGGTAAAAATGACCGTGAATACAGACGTAGCGCTTGGCTGGGGCCATGCAGATCCTATCGGCAGTCGGCGCTCCGCTCAGCAGCGGCCGCTGCCCTCATTCTACGGCGCGCGGCAATCTCTGGTGCGCAGGCTGGCTAACTCGCTGACCGGCTGCGCTTTCACGCGCGTCCGCTGGGCGGCGCGCATCGCGCCAGGTCGCAGGCCCGCCATAGATACCAACTGGCCACGCTTCGAAACGGCGCCCAGCGCCGTCCGCGCTTGAACACCACATCCGGCTTGGGCAGATCGCCGGCCTCGATAGCCCGGTTCCTCGGCACTCGCATAAATGTCAGTGCATAGCCCTTGCGCACGCCGTAATCGGTCACCGGCAGCACGTCCGGCCGGCCCATGCGGAAGATGAGCAGCATCTCCACCGTCCACGGCCCGATTCCGCGCACCTCCGTCAGCCGCTCCACGATGTCGGCATCCGCCATCTTGAGAATGGCGCTGTGCGAGGGGACGGTGCCGTCGAGCGTCTTGGCCGCCAGGTCGCGCAGCGCCTTGATCTTATTTCCGGAGACACCCGCGGCGCGAAGCCGCTCCTCCGGCGTGTCGATGAGCGCCTGCGGCGACGGATCGCCGCCATAGATTGCCCGCACGCGCCCATGAATCGTAGCAGCTGCCTTGCCATTCAACTGCTGGTAGAGGATGGATTCGAGCAACGACTCGAAGGGCGAAGGCGAAGCATCGAGGCGCAGCGCCAACGGCCCCACGCGCTCAATCAGCGCGGCGAGTTTGGCGTCGCAGGCGCGCAAATGCGCCAGGGCCTCGGCGGGATCGAAAGGAAGTTTGCGCCTGCGTCCGTCATTGATCATGGAGGGAGTGTATCGCAGGAGCCCGGCGCGCCAGGCCGAAGATCCCCGCAGTTTTCCGTTGGAGTCGGCGCAGGCGGGTGTTAGCGTTGAAGCATTCCCCCGAGGAGGTTGCATGAGCCTTCCGGCTGCTCCATCCGCATTTTCCGGCAGCAAACATGGGCTAGCTCTCGCTTTCATTTGCCTGGGCCTATTGCTTTCCGCTCCGCATGCGACCGCGCAAGCCGTCGACGCCACCGAACTTGGCTTTCCGCGCCTCGACCTTGCCGCTGGATGGCTGGTCCACGCCGGCGACGATCCGGAGTATGCGCAGCCCGGCTTCGACGATTCCCACTGGACGCCCTTCAATGCCGCAACCGATTCCTTGCACACTCTGTTTCCCCACTCGATGCCGGCCGTGGTCTGGTACCGCATTCACGTGAAGGTCAGGCCCGGCGAGCGGTATCTCGACCTGCGCGAACGACAGATCTCCCGCGCCTTTGTTGTCTACACGAACGGGGTTCCATTGATTCACGCGGGCAGCGTGACACCGTTCGTCCCCTACTACACCTTCGGCTGGATTGGGGGCAAAATCCCTGACAACCAGGTTGCCACCGGCTCGATTGTCATCGCCGTGCGCGCGCGCCTCACGCCCGTCGATTGGTCCGACGGTCAGCCCGGGCTGATGGACTGGAAACTATCGCTGGGCAACGGCTTGGGCCTGCGCGAAAACACCTGGCTGCAGCTTCTCGGGACTGGAGTCTTGAACTGGTTGAACGACTGCATCCTTTTGTGCCTGGTAGTGGGCGCTTTGCTGCTCTACTTCGCCCAGCGCAGCCAGGTGGAGTATCTCTGGCTCGCCGCCGTGGGAGTGGTCGATCTTCTTACCCTACCGCTCGAGTTCTACGGTCTTCTGCACACCTTTCCCATGAGCTGGTGGTTCGTTCCCGGGGCTGTGGGCGATCTGCTTCTTCCGTACCTGTATGCGCGAATGTACCTGGCTTTTGTACGCCGGCCGCTGGGCTGGCGTCTCCACGCTTATCTCGTCTTCGCATCCGTTTCGTACGCGGTAGCGAGACTTCTTTATGATGGCGGGTGGGCAACCGCGGACGGAATTACACTTCTCAGCGCTCCCGCTTTGGTTCTTTCCTCGGTGATTCTCCCCGTCATCATGATTGCGCAGGCGCGGCGCGGCAATCGCGAAGCGGGCATTTTGCTGGTTCCCCTGCTGCTGCGCGGTGTTTACGAATATGTATATTGGGGAGCGATAGTGCTGGTGCAGATCCCCTCACTTCGTTCTTCGGCCTGGTCGGTGTTCCGCGCCCTTTTTTATACGCCCATAGGGCCATTCTCCCCGCAGTTCAATCAGATACCGGAGCTTCTGGCCTGGATCTCGCTGGCCCTGATCATTCTGCTGCGCACCGGCCGCACCAGCCGGCGCGAGGCGCTGCTTGAGGCCGAGCTGGCCAACGCCCGCGCCGTGCAGCAGGTGATTCTGCCCGAGCAAGTTGAGACGATTCCCGGATTCGAGATTGAGAGTGTCTACGAGCCGGCGCAGCAAGTGGGCGGAGATTTCTTCCAGGTGATGCCGGCGGGCGAAGGCGGCGTGCTGCTGGTGCTAGGCGACGTGGCCGGCAAGGGACTGCCCGCGGCCATGATGGTTTCCGTGCTGGTGGGCGCTATTCGCACCGTGGCCACGTATAGCCACAATCCGGACGAGGTGCTCGCCCAGTTGAACGAGCGCCTCATCGGTCGTGCGCAGGGCGGCTTTTCGACTGCGATGGCTGTGCACATTGCCTCGGACGGCGCAGTTGCTCTCGCCAATGCCGGCCATCTGCCGCCCTATCTTGACGGCCGCGAGATCGAGCTGCCGGGCGTGTTGCCTCTGGGCGTAACCGGCGGCGCTCGCTATGAAACGGTGCGGTTCCGGCTGAAGCCTGGCAGCCGCCTCACGTTCTACTCCGACGGCGTGATCGAAGCGCGCAACCAGCAGGGCGAGCTCTTCGGTTTCGAACGCGGCCGGGCACTCTCTACCCAGCCCGCCGCTGCCATTGCAGAAGCGGCGAAGTTGTTTGGCCAATCGGACGACATCACCGTGGTGACGATTCGGCGCACAGTTGCGGTTCTAACCCCGACTCGGGCAAATGCAGCACAACCGCAGCCCGTAGAACTGCAGCCCTCCCTGACATAAAGAAGAATCGCACTTCCAGACCGAAGTGAATGAATCCTAAGAATCTCAACCCCGATTCGGAATCGGGAATTGTTTTTCAAGTGGTCCCTCCGGAAACCACTTCACACCACTGGATTTCGCTTCGTGCCTGCATTCCACCTCCCGCCTGTACCATTATTAGATCAGCACGTCGATCAGGAGCGCCCAACCATGAAGATGCGGCCGGGTTCGCAGACCGGATTTCTGCTGTGCGGCAAAGAGTGGATCGACGGAGAAGCGCTGGAAGTGCGCTCGCCCTGGGATCAGGGACTGGTAGGGCGCGTGACCATTGCTACCCGCGCCGACGCGCGCAACGCCGTGAACCACGCGGCCGCCAGCCTGCGCCGCACCCGCGCCTTGCCGCGCTGGAAACGCCGTGAAATCCTCGAAGCGGTAGCCGCCGCGCTGCTTGACCAGAAAGATCGCTTCTTGCAGCTCATGGTGGCCGAGGCGGGCAAACCGCTGCGCCTGGCGCGTCTGGAGGTCGATCGCGCCGTCCTCACCTTCAAAACCGCTGCCGAAGAAGCCGTGCGCCTGGGCGGCGAAACCATTCCACTCGACCTGACACAGGGCAACGAAGGGCGTTGGGGCGTGGTGCAGCGATTCCCGGTGGGCCCGGTTCTCGGCATCACGCCGTTTAATTTCCCCCTTAACCTGGCGGCCCACAAAGTCGCGCCCGCGATAGCCGCCGGCTGTCCATTCATCCTCAAACCCGCTCCGCAGACGCCCTTCACCGCGCTGGCGCTCGGTGAATTGATCGTAAAGGCCGGCTGGCCTGAGGACGCGCTTGCCGTGCTCACCCTCTCCAACGACGACACCGCCTGGCTGGCGGAAAAGGAAGATCGCGTCAAGATGGTCAGCTTTACCGGCTCGGCCAAAGTGGGTTGGGAGCTGAAGGCGCATTGTGGCCGTAAGCGCGTGGTGCTGGAACTGGGCGGAAATGCCGCGCTCATCGTCCATGGCGACTGGCCCAATCTCGATGAGGCTGCCGCGCGCACCGCCCACGCTGCATTCGCCTATGCCGGCCAGTCCTGCATCAGCGTGCAACGCGTATTTGTCGATCGCGCGGTGTTTCAGACTTTTGTCTGGAAAGTGGTGGATTGCGCAGCCAAGCTGCCCACCGGCAATCCAGCCGGCGAAGCCACGGAGGTCGGTCCGCTCATTAGCCGCAGCGACGCCGAGCGCGTGGAAGCGTGGATCGCGGAAGCGGTAGACGCAGGCGCCAAGCTGGTTTCCGGCGGCGAGCGTACCGGTTCTCTCATCGCCCCCGCCATCCTCACCGGAACCAAACCCGGCATGAAGGTGCGCGACGAGGAAGTCTTCGGCCCGGTGGTTTGCATTGAGCCCTACGAAGACTTCGAGCAAGCGCTGGCCGAAGTGAACCACTCCAAATACGGTCTGCAGGCCGGCCTCCTCACGCGAGATGCCGGACGCATTCTTACCGCCTATCGCGAGCTTGAAGTGGGCGCGCTGATCGTTGGCGATACGCCTGCCTGGCGCGTCGATCCCATGCCCTACGGCGGCGTCAAGGACTCCGGCTTGGGCCGCGAAGGCCTGTGCTGGGCCATCGAAGAGATGACTGAGCTGCGCATGTTAGTCATGAACGGGATTGGGTAGAACATTTTCGCTTCAGGTTGAGCTGCAGCGCCAAAATTCGTGGCTTGGTCTGGATAAGAAGCCACCTTGCTGCGAAGTTTCTGTGAAGAGCAGAAGCGAGAGTGCAGCAACCTCGTCTCCAGGCAACGGTCGAGCAGCGTGCCTATCTCAAAGCACCCATGCGTAAAGAGCAGCCACAATCCGGGGTGGGCCGCTCGCGCTGAAAACAGAGACGACTCCCTTTTGGGTTCGCCGCACGTGTGTGCGGCGCCCGAAGGATTGCTAAAAGTGGAACTGAAAGGGGTTCTGCCAGGCTTACTTGGCCTTTGCGCTCTTGGCCCTTTGCGCGGCCCAGCGCTTGCGCTGCGCTTCGGCAATGCGTTTACGCGCGTCGGCACTCAGCACGCGCTTTTTGCGCCCGCGCGCCCTGGGAGCGCTCGCGGCCTTGGTTGCTGGTTTGCCGGTGCCGCCGCCCAGCAGTGCGCGCACCTGGGACAGTCTTGCAATCTCGGCATCTATCTGAGCCAGAATCGAGTCAATAGCCATAGGCCAAGCATATACCGAAATAGCCTATCCTGCCTAGTTATGGCGTCACTTATCCGCTCCCTCGCTACTTATTCGCCTCTCCGGCTTATTTCAATCCGCCAGAGCTTAGTCAAACCTTCCGCCGGCCGTCTTGCGCGGCAAGCTAGAGACTACGCGTGCACCGCGGCCGGCGTGCGCTTCCACGCATAGAGCGGGAACTGGTTGGCCAGCTCCGCGACTTCGCCGCGAATCCGCACCAGAGTACCCTCGTCGTTGCGCGCTTCCAGAGCCTTTGCAATCCACTTCCCAATCAGCCGCATCTCCGGCTCCTTCATGCCCCGCGTGGTCAGCGCCGGAGTGCCTACGCGAATCCCCGAAGGCTTGAGCGGCGGATTCGTATCCCACGGAATCGAATTCTTGTTCACCGTGATTCCCGCCTTGCCCAGCGCCGTTTCGGCATCCGAACCCAGAATGCCCTTTTCAAAAACATCCACCAGCATCAGGTGATTATCCGTGCCACCAGAAACCAACCGAAAGCCCGCTGCACGCAGTGCCTCGGCCAAAGCCTTGGCGTTGGAAACGATTTGTGCCGCATAGGCGCGGAACTCCGGCCGCAGCGCCTCGCCCAGCGCCACTGCCTTGGCCGCCACAATGTGCACCAGAGGTCCGCCCTGCTGCCCGGGAAACACCGACTTATCGACCGCCGCGGCCAGATCCTGCGTGCAGATGATCAACCCCGCGCGCGGCCCGCGCAGCGTTTTGTGAGTGGTGGTGGTGGTAATGTGCGTGTGCGGCACGGGTGAAGGATGCACGCCGCCGGCGACCAGTCCGGCGATGTGCGCCATGTCGAAAACGTACTTTGCGCCCACCTTGTCGGCAATCTCCCTCATGCGCGCAAAATCCCACAGCCGCGGATACGCGCTGGCTCCGCCAATAATCATCTTCGGCTTTTCAGCGAGCGCGACAGCTTCCATCTCGTCGTAGTCGATGGTCTCGGTATCGCGCCGCACATGATAAAACG
>JASHRF010000126.1 GCA_030037545.1 Acidobacteriaceae bacterium
ATCCAACGCTGCAAAGACTCGGTTGAAGGGGTCATGGGAGGGAATGCCCGAGGGAAGCCGTAAAAACGCCGCTAGCCATGTCTGTTTCGACTTCCCGTATTCTTCGATGTCGTTCCAGCTCTCGGCTCCGCTCAGCACCGCGGCGATAGCAATCAGAAGAATCTCTTCCAGCACATGTTCCCGGTTCCGCTTCACCCGCGGATCGGTCAGACGTGCAAAATACTCCAGCGGACTATCCATGTCCCTATCGCAACCACCGACCGACGGACTGCATATAGCTAACTGGATGCCGCTGATTTATATGCGTCGGCCCTGGCTCCCGCCGCAATCCGGCCCAGAGCCGGGCTGCCTAGCACTATTTACTAGCACCAACCGGGTTTAAGGGTTCTCTTTCACAAAACGACCCTGGGACGTTTGTGGCGCCCTGCTTGGCGCTTTGTAAGGAAGATGCCGAGCAACGGGATTACCATTTGCGCGCAGTGTTCAATGCACTGCGCTACACAGAGTGGATCGGCTTGCAATCTATATGCCCGATGGAACACACTAAATGTTACCCCTTCCCCGTTCGCGAAATCGCACTTGTGTAGGCTGGCTTCGGCGGCTTTGCCAGTAGTTTGCGACTCAATTTTCGTATCCGGGGTTTGTCTAGCGATGAGGGAAGGAAACAGCGAAATAGACATCAGAGGCAGCTTCTCCGATTCGTGGTCTTGGCAATTAGCTCGAGTGGAATAGGGACCCCGAATGTGAAACTCTTCATTTCAACCAAGGAGGATGCGCGATGCAGGCAATGACCACGGTGAATGAGCGCAGGGAGACAGCGGCGTCGGGCATGCCAGTCGCCCTACTCTGCTTTGAGGGAGACATCTCGTCGGCTTCGAAGGATGTGATGCTGGGCGCGTATGACGGAATCGACAAATCGGTCGCCAGAGTCTTGCTTGACTTCAGTGGTGTGGGCTATATCAACTCATCAGGAATCGCCATTATCATTCAGATCCTGCTGGAAGTGAGCAGGACAGAATCGCGGACCATCGGCATTTTCGGACTCAGTCCGCATTTTCAGAAGGTGTTCACAATGGTTGGGATCCACAAATACGCCACTCTGCACAATGATGAAGTATCGGCGCTGGCCGTCGCGTGAGTTTGACGAGGATGAAGCACGAGTGAATCCCGCCCGGATGGTGCGGTCACGTTGATTAACCAGATATTGTTCACTTCGACCATGTCCACTGACAGAGGCCAGAGCACAGAAACAGCCCTCATATCCCGAGCCACACAATCTCGCCTTCGAATGGGTCGTACTGTATTCCTAGCCTATCTCTGCTGCCTGTCCCCGCACCTGTCGGCGGAGGCTCAATCCCACTCCACGCGTTCGCCAGATCTGAATCAACTCCAGCAGCAGGTGATCGAGCTGAGCGGCCGGCTGGACCGAACCAGCTATCTCATCACTGGGGTTTTGCTTCACCTCGACCCCGGTGACCGCCTCACCTTCCATTCCGATGATGTCGTCGAGGCCCGCAACAAAGCCGGCGAGCTGTTTGGATTCGAGCGGGCAACCCAACTCAGCACCGAACCCGCGGAAAAAGTGGCGCAGGCCGCGCAGGCCTTCGGCCAGGAAGACGACATCACCGTGCTGACGGTTACCTTCGCACCCGCCGGGGTTCTCCATGCGTAGAGTCCTCCGCGTGGCGGGTTTGTTGTTGCTCTTCGCGTCGGCGACGCTCGCAGCGCAGTCTCTAGTCACCATTTCGCCCAGTCAATGCGTCTGGCGCGCTGGCTACGATCCCACCTGGGCCGCGCCGAGCCTCGACGAATCCGGCTGGCGGCTCGTTTCGACATGGAAGCTCGATCCCTCCGAGCCATACTCCTGGATTCGCTGTCATGTCGACTCCGCCGCTCTTGATCAGCTAGCTGATCCTGCGATCCAGGTCCGCATGGGAGCTGCCTACGAAGTCTTCCTGAACGGCGCGCCCGTCGCCCAGAACGGGAATCTCGAGAGCGGCTACTTCGGCATGGACCTGATCCGGATCTTTACCATGCCCCGCCCGCTCGTCCGACGCGACTCCAACCTTCTCGTCCTGCACATCGCCCGCCGCTATGACAGCCTTCTCGCATCCCCCGCATACTCCGCATTCTTTGCCTTGCCCCAATTTCGCCTCGGCGATCGGTTGACTCTCAGGAATGACCGCGCAGGCTTCATTGCGGAACATCTTCCTGAAAGCCTTCTTGCCTACGCGCCGTTCGTGGTGATCGGCATCGTAGGGATCGTCGTGCTCGGGTTCTCCTTGTACGACCGCACGCGGATCGCGCCGATCGTGCTTTCCGCCGGCTGCATCGGGGTTGGTCTCGTCTTTGCCGCATTGCTTTCAGAAACCCTGATGGTGAATGAGCCTGCAGGACTCTATGACGTCCTCACTGCCGTCGCAAGCGCGATCAGTATTGACGCTCAGTACTGGTTCCCCTTTGCCTTGGCCGGCCGGCGCGTTCCACGCGTTTTCTGGCTTCCCATGGGCGTCTTGATCCTATTCGCGGCCTGGCAGATCGTCGAGTCCCTCGTTCCGCTATCGGCTGCGCTCCGGCTCGGCGTCATTGGTGGTTCCATGCTCATGCCTGCCATGAACATCGTGGAGGCCTTGCTTGGAACCGCCTCGCTCGTTGCCTTCTGGCCATGGAAGCGGGTGCCGCCTGCTATCCGGCCGATTGCCGCGCTTTCCATCGCGTGGGGCGTGAGCCAGTCGATTTTCTTTGCGCTCCTATTCACCAGCCTTAGAGTCATACCCGGACTCCCCAACGTATTCGAGAACTGGATGTTTGAGGTATCGACCATTGCGCAGTTTTTCGTGATCGCCGCTATTGTCGCCCTCAACCTGCGGGATCAGCGCCAGGTCGCCTTGCAGCGCGCCGCGCTGGCCGGTGAGATGCAGGCCGCGAGCGCCATTCAACGTATGCTGGCTCCGACATGTATCAATACGGCTCCCAGCCTGAAGATCGGCGTTGCCTTTCACCCCATGCGCGAAGTCGGGGGCGACTTCTATCTTTGCCGCCTGCTCTCGGATGGCCGCCAACGCGTTCTGCTCGGTGACGTGAGCGGCAAAGGCGCTGCCGCTGCCATGGCCGCGACACTCGTCCTCGGCGCTGCCTCAGCCCGCGATTCCGATTCGCCTTCCAATCTGCTCGCCCACCTGAACCGCGTGCTGCGCGAAAACCGTCTCAGCGGATTCGCCACCTGTCTCTGCGCCGAGGTTGCCGCATCCGGGCAAGTCTCGATCGCCAACGCAGGCCACCTGTCTCCTTACTGCAATGGCCGTGAAATCGAGCTTGGCTCCGGTTTTCCCCTCGGCGTCGCAGCCGATACCGAGTACGCCGAGACCACTCTTTATCTCGATCTTCGCGAGCAGCTCACGTTACTCTCCGACGGCGTCGTCGAAGCCCGAAACAAAACCGGTGAGCTCTTCGGCTTCGACCGCACCCGCCAGATCAGCACTCAATCCGCGGTCGGTGGCGACTTCTTCCTCACCGTCACGCGGCCGGATAACACTCTGGTCGTCGTCATCGGCGACGTCTCGGGCAAAGGCGTTGGCGCCGCCATGCTGGTCGCCGTTCTGGTCGGTTCGGCGCGAACGGCGGCCCGTCGGACCTCCGACCCCGCAGCCATCCTCTCGGAATTGAACCTGCAGCTTCTCGGCCGCTCCGGCGGTCACTTCGCCACCTGCCTCGTGGGCGCCGTCACTCCCGACGGCAGGCTAAACCTGGCAAACGCAGGCCACCTCGCGCCTTACAGGAACAGCTCGGAGATTGAAATCTCCGGCTCACTTCCTCGTGGTCTTTCCGCTGATACGGAGTACGCCGAGATCTCTCTCGCTCTGCATCCAGGGGACGCGCTGACGTTTCTTTCCGACGGTGTTGTCGAGGCGAGGTCGGCCAGCGGAGAACTTTTCGGCTTCGATCGCACACGAGACATCAGCAGCAAATCTGCAGAAGAGGTTGCCCACGCCGCCCAGGCCTTCGGGCAGCAGGACGATATCACCGTCCTCACCCTCACGTTCACCCCCGCTGAGGTCCTCCATGCGTAGATCGCCGCTGCTTCTGCTGCTCATCCTTGGGGCAATCGCACCCAATACGGCACCGGCGCAGTCTTCGCCTGCTTCGCAGCAAAACGTTCGCTACTACCTCGGCGATAATCCCGCGTGGGCCTCGCCATCCTTCGACGACAGTTCCTGGCCCGTTGCTCCGGACGGCGTCTGGCCGCTTCCATCCTTTCGCTCCGAAGGCATTGTCTGGGTGCGTTTCCGTGTTCCTGTGCCGGCTCGCTGTACCGCCGGCTTGGCCCTGCGACTCGTCCGTCCTTACCTGCGGCCCGTCGGTCCTTACTCGAATGCAGCCTCGGAGCAGATCTTTCTTGACGGCGCGCTCATCGGCCACATCGGCAAGCTTCCACCTGCGCCGCAAGCAGTAATCCTGCAAAACTCCACAGTCGCAGTTGCGACCACCGTCCCGCCGCAGGAGTCCTTCGCCACAGTCGCCCTGCGTCTCTGGTACCACCCACACGTCCGGTACGGCGGTGGAGCGGACAGCATCCGCTCCCAGCTCGCTTCTGCCGCAGTGCTGAACGAGCGCCAGCGAGTGGACCGCCTTGTGCTCATCCTCAGCTGGCTTCCGGTTCTTTCCCTGAACGCCCTGCTCGCGCTGATAGGTATTGGCCTGCTCGGCCTGTGGTATTGGTCCCGCCGGCGGGAACTGCTCTGGTTTTCGCTCCTGCTTGTCCTTTATCCCCTCTGCGAATTGATTCTCGCGCTGCCGGCACTCGCGTTACGCCCGCTCACTTTTCATCTGTCCGCCGGACTCACCGTGCTGGGGGATGCCACAACGATGTTCGTCACGGTTGAGTTTCTCCGGATCATTTTCGACCTCCGGAATCACTGGCTCCGCATCCTGCTCCACTCCGCGTGGGTTGTCTTTAATGCCGCGGAACTCGTGGCTTCCTTCGCTAACTCGGGTTCTTCTCACATTGCCTGGACGATGCTGATTGTGACGGTCGCAGTTTCCGTCTTCAATCTCGGAACTCTGCTCATCGATCTCCGCTTTCTGGTCACCGGACCCAACCGCACCATCGCCGCGGGCATGGCAGTTATTCCGGCCGCCTCCTCCCTCATTATCTGGTTGCACCTGGATCCGACCAACCTCTTCGGCATTCCCCACCTCGACCTCTTCGACGCTGGGTACCTCATCGCGGGCGCCTTCCTTTTCGTCATGCTCGTGCGCCGTGCGCTCGCCGCATCGCGCCAGGGAGCTCATCTTCGCATGGAGCTTGCTGCCGCGCGGGAAGTGCAACAGCAGTTGGTTCCGGCCATGCTTCCACGGATCGACGCTTTCCGGATCGAGGCTGCATATTTGCCTGCAGAGGAGGTAGGTGGCGACTTCTTTCAGATCCTCCCGCAGCGCGGCGGCTCGACCCTGCTCGTCATCGGCGACGTCAGCGGCAAAGGGCTCAAGGCAGCCATGACCGGGTCTGTGGTTCTGGGCGCATTGCGTGCGCTCTCTCAGGAATGTCTGTCCCCGGCGCAAATCCTTTCGCGCCTGAACCAGCAATTAGCCGCCTCGTCTGACGGCGGGTTTGTTACCTGCCTATGCGCCCGTATCGCCACCGACGGTACTCTCATCCTCGCCAACGCCGGCCACCTGCCGCCCTACCGCAACGGTGGCGAGATCGAGATCGATTCCGGTCTGCCGCTTGGCCTGACCGCCGACGCTGCCCACTCGGAATGTGCCTTAACCCTCGCCCCTGGCGATACCCTCACTTTCCTCTCCGATGGAGTAGTTGAAGCGCAGAACGCGGCCCGCGAGCTCTTCGGCTTCGAGCGCACGCGCCAGATCAGTTCCCAGTCCGCCGAGCAAATCGCCGCCGCAGCCCGGGCTTTTGGACAGCAGGACGACATCACCGTTCTGACACTCAGCTTCTCCTCTGCCGAGGTGCTCCATGCGTAGGAATGTTCCCGCAATCTTCGTGCTGTTTCTGATCTCCGCGGCGGCTGTTTTTCTGCCAAAGCTATGGGCGCAGTCCGGGCCCGCGGTCGAAGTTGCGCTCGGCCGGCCGGCGGTGCCGCTCGACGGCGCCTGGCAGTTCCACACCGGTGACGATCTCGTGTGGGCTGCGCCAGCCTTCAACGATTCCGGCTGGGAAAAGCTCAGGGCCGGTGTGCCATGGGACGCGCAGGGCCACTGGGGTTACACCGGCTTCGCCTGGTACAGGCGCCATATCGCCTTTACTCCAGGAACTCCGCGCGATCTCGACCTGTCGCTGTTTCTGCCCACTGTCGACAGCGCCTGTGAAATCTATTGGAATGGCCGGCTGGTGGGCGGCATTGGCCGCGTGCCACCGCATCCGGTCTGGTACCAGGGCCTGTACCCCGGGGAAGTGATGCTGGTTGGAAAAAGCGTCGCGGGCATTCCGCTCGGCAAGCCGCGGCCGGGCGTATTGGCCATCCGCGTTTGGAAGGCGCCGACGATTCTGTTCGCCTCCGCACAGGAGGGTGGGCTCATGGCGGTTCCCGAAATCGGCAGCGCCGGCGCGGTCGCCGCGCTCGAGACCGGAGTCCGGTTCCGCTGGCTGCGAGAAAACCAGTTCGCGCTCGCCGTGATGTTCCTTTCCACCATCGTGAGCGTCTTTGCGCTGCTCATGGGTTTGCGCGACCGCGGCAACACTTTCCTGTTCTGGCTTTCCCTCGCGCTCGCGTTTCCGTTGGAGGATTTCCTGCTCCGGCAGGTTCCAGGCCTGGTGCCGTTCCGCTGGGGATATGGCTTCATCGGGGTGGTCATCGGCATCTACGACGTGGCCCTGTGGTTCGTTCTCATCGACCTGCTCGGCCTGAAGGAGCACAAGCGGCTGGTGCGATGGACGATCATCGTGGCCGCTGTCGAATTGGCAACCGATTTCCTCGATGGCGCACTTCAGCTCTTCGACTGGAGCAAGATTTCGCACCCCTTTCTGCCCTGGGATTTTGCTTTTACGATTCTTGCTCCGCCGGCCGAATTCTGGGGCGCGGTGCTGGTCCTCTTCGCACTTCGCCGCCGGCTGGATGCAGCGCGCTGGATGCTGGCCATCTGCGCGCTCGCTGCTAATCTTGCCCAAGGCCTGGAAGATCTTGGCGGCATGGGCGCCCGCTGGACGCATTGGACATTGTTCGATTCGATCGAGCGCCCGCTCTTTACCCTGGCCGGCAGCCCGTTGAACGTGCAAGCGATTACCAGCACGCTGCTGCTCATCGCCATCTTGTATGCCGCCTGGCGCTACTCCGTGGAGCAGGCGCAACGCCAGAACGCGCTGGAGCAGGAATACCGTAATGCCCAGGAACTCCAGCAGCTTCTCGTCCCGGAGAGCCTGCCCGCGCTTCCCGGCTACTCGGTGTCCAGCGTCTACAAGCCGGCGATGGAAGTCGGAGGCGACTTTTTCCAGATCATCCCGTGCGCTCAGCCGGCCAACGCCGCTCTGCTCGTCCTCGGCGATGTAAGCGGCAAGGGCCTTAAGGCCGCCATGACCGTCCCGCTCATCGTGGGCACGCTGCGCGCCTTTGCCGAAACGATCAATGATCCCGCTGCCCTTCTCGCCGTGCTCAATCTCCGCCTCCACGAACGCCTGCGCGGCGGCTTCTGCACCTGCATCGCCATACGCATCAATCCTGACGGAACATGCCTGGTCGCCAATGCCGGCCACCTTCCTCCCTATCGCAATCGGCAGGAGGTTCCGCTTCCCCCAGGCCTCCCTCTCGGCATCGTTCCTGAGGCTGAATACTCCAGCATCTCTCTGCAATTCGACCCCGGCGACACTCTCACCTTGCTATCCGACGGCGTCGTCGAGGCCCGCAACGCACAGGGTGACCTCTTCGGCTTCGATCGCACGCGAGAAATCAGCGGCAAATCAGCAGAAGAGATCGCGCAGGCAGCTCAGCAGTTCGGGCAGGAAGACGACATTACCGTCCTCACTCTCCACTGCGCGCCAGCCGAGGTGCTCCATGCGTAAGCTCCTTCTGTTCGCTCTGCTGGCGGCTGTTTTCGCACCCGTTCTGCGCGCGCAGTCCTTCGACGCCTCGCAATGGACCCAGGGCGTGACGACCATTGATGCTCTCTGGCGCTTCCATCCCGGAGACAATCCGGTCTGGGCATCGCCTTCCTTCGACGACTCCTCCTGGCCGCTTCTGGCCACGGGCGAAAAGTGGGGATCGCAGGGCTATCCCGATCTGAGCGGCTACGCATGGTACCGCCTGCGTCTCAAACTCGCGGCCACCACCCAGCCTTTAGCCATCGACATCGGCCACATCAACAGCGCTGCCGAGATCTACGCCGATGGCCGGCTTCTCGGAGAGAACGGCATCATGCGCCCCAGGCCCGACTGGAGCAACCAGAACGATGACAACGCCTTTCCCCTGCCGCTTTCCTGCAACGGCCGCTGGGTTGAAATTGCCGTCCGCGTCTGGAAAAGTCCCGTCGCCTCCAGCTATTCCAGCGGCGGCTTCTGGAAACATCCGGTTGTCGGCTCTCTGCCCCTCATTCAGGCCTCCAGCCGCATTGCCTTCGCGGAAAGCGCCGCCAGCTTGCTTTCCCCGGCCATCGTCCAGTTATTCACTCTTGTCCTCGGATGCTTCAGTCTGGGCCTCTTTCTCCTCGATCGCCGTTCCACCGAATATGCGTGGGGCGCTCTCTGGGCCATCGGCTCGGCAGCGCTTTTCGTCCTCGTCGCCGTCTCCGAGCTTCGCCAGGGCAGCGTCACGTTTGCCGTGGGAGATCAGGAATTGCTCCAGCAACCGTTCTATCTCGCACAGAACCTCTTCCTGTGGGGATTCCTGAAGGCCCGCCGCGGCTGGCTCTTTTTCGGAACCATTGTGCTCAACGCCATCGGCGCGTGCAGTCTCGATCTCGCTCTTCGCGGGTATTTTTTCCTACCTGACGGTCAGGCGATTCTCACCGTCGCCTATACCCTGGTCTTTGTCCTTGTCATCACTCGCGTTCTGCTCTCGCTGCGCGCCGGCAGCCGTGACGCACGCCTCCTCCTGCTGCCCATCATTCTCCAGGGGATCGGAGTGTGCGCCGACGGCATTCGTCAGGCCATTTTCTGGGCTGGCCATTCCCAAGCCAGATACAGCTTCAACCTGTGGTCCAACGGTGTCGTCGCCGTTAGCTGGAACGATCTCTTCGACGCGCTGAACCTCGCTGCCATCGCCATGGCCCTCATCCTGCGTTTCACACACTCCGCCCGGGAAGAAAAGCGGCTTGCGACTGAACTGGCCTCCGCCCGGGCGGTGCAGGAGCAACTGGTACCCGCCGCACTGCCGCAGTTCGACTGCTTCCGCATCGGTGCCGTCTACCTGCCCGCAGCGGAAGTGGGCGGCGATTTCTATCAGGTTTTTCCGCAGAAGGACGGTTCCGCGCTGGTCGTTGTGGGAGACGTCAGCGGCAAAGGTCTGCATGCCGCCATGACCGGCACTCTCGTTCTGGGCGGTCTCCGTTCTCTGGCTCAGGAGCAGTTGTCTCCGGCGCAGATTCTCTCTCGCCTGAACGCGCAGCTCGCGGCGGACGCGCGCGGCGGCTTCGTCACGTGCCAGATTGCCCGCATCGCGTCCGAAGGCACTGTCATACTCGCCAATGCAGGCCACCTGGCGCCGTATCGCAACGGCCAAGAAGTCTCCACCCCGTCAGGCCTTCCTCTCGGCATCACACGCGAAGCCGATTACGTCGAAATCACGCTCAGATTGAATCCAGGCGACACACTTACCTTTCTTTCAGACGGCGTGGTCGAAGCCCAATCCGCCACAGGCGAACTCTTCGGCTTCGACCGCACTCGCCAGATGAGCGGCCGACCCGCCGAGCAGATTGCTGCCGCCGCTCTAGTCTTCGGGCAGGAGGATGACATCACGGTGCTGACGCTCGAGTTTGCGCCAGCGGAGGTGAGTCTTGTGTAGAGCCGTCCTTCTGATTGTGGTCCTGGTGTATTTGTGCGCCGGTGCTCAGCTACACGCCTTGGCCCAGTCCACCGCACTGGTTATCCAGTATCACTTCGGCGACAACCGTGTAACTACGGATCTACTCGTAGGCGCGGATGGCATCCACTCTGTTGTGCGTCGCGTCCTCTTTGGGAAGGAGAATAACCGCGCCTAGACGATTCGTTGTGCCGCTTCGCCGAACACTGCCGAGACCACGTCCGGTTTATCGATCACAATCCCGGAAAAGAACTCCTACCCCTCAAATCCCCAGCTTGCGCACTTCTTCATTGTAGTATTTGCGATACAGGATTTCCCACTCCTGCGAGCCTTCGAGGATGATCTTGCGCTGGTTGGCGATTTTCTGGCGGGCCTGGGCGTCAATCTTGGCCTCTTCGGTGAGCAGCAACTCGAGAATCTTGCGCGCTTCCTGGCGGATAGTATTGCGGTCTTCGAGGAAGCCTACCTGGTCGATCTCGGCCAGCGTGTCAGCCACGGTGTGGGCCAGCTTGTTGAGCTTGTCGCGGCTGATCCTCATAGCACCGCCTTGTATTTTTTGGCCAGCTCAGTCTTCACTTTCTTGAACATCTCGGCGTATTGCGCGCCCGATTTGCGCATTTCCTCGGAGTAGGCCTCCAGGATGACGCGCACCTCGTCGTTGATGCGGTCTTCGAGCGAGACTTCCTCGAGCAGGCCCTCGTTGACGCGCGCCTCCACGGCCTTCACGTCGCTGGCGGTGATCAACTTGGCGTCAATAAGGTGTTTGACCGTACGGCGGGCCAGATACCCAATGTAATCGCGGGAAAAAATCATGGGTTTAAAACTCAGGATACCGTATCGGCCCGCATCCTGTACACCCGTAAGCCGTTGCGCCGGATCAACCTTTGCGATCAGTCTTTGTGCGGGCAGTTCCTGGCGTTGAGGCAGGCGTCGGCGATGCGCAGCCGCTCCACCGGCCGGCCCCGGACCAGGTGCTCGCGGACAATTTCCTCGGCGTCTTCGGGACGCACGCCGCCGTACCACACGGCTTCCGGGTAAACCACCACATTGGGCCCGTGCTCGCACTGGTCCAGGCAGCCGGATTTGTTGATGCGCACGCGGCCGGCCAGGCCTGCTTCCTTGCTGAGTTGACTCAGGCGCGTGTGCAGATCGCTTTTGCCGTCGCTGGTGCAGGAGGGTCGCGGCGCATCGGCGGGGCGCACATTGTGGCAGACAAAAACGTGACGTTCGAACGGGGGCAAATGGGATCTCCGTTGGGATCGATTGAAGTTGTGCAATTCCAGAGTAAAGCCCACGGTGCGCCCGGGGCCATGCCCCGGGTGAATTTGCATGGTTGGGTTCATGCTCTTCCAGCTTGAAAGAAACAAGCTGCGAGCCGAGGTGGAGAATGATGATTGAACAGGGACAGCGGGTTGGCAAGCTGGCGGCGGGATTGCCGAATGCTGGTTTCACGCGTTCGTGAGCCGGCGTAGCCGACCAGAGCTTTCACCGGAATAAAGGCGGACAAAGTTCTTGCCGGCGAGGTTTCCACAATCTTCCCCGCCAACCCACCCCCATCTGCGAGAATTGTGGTTTGAATATGAGCACGGATAATCTGCTTTCGCTTAAAGATGACATGGTGGCCTTCGTCGAGGGTCACGGTCTACAGCGCCTGCCCGGCTACGTCACTGAAGACATACCTTCCATTCTGTGGGAGGGCCAGGGCAATCCCGATGCATGGAAAGATTTCGTGGAGATGGCCAAGCACGTGGGCGCAGCCTTTGTGACCTTCAGCGAGATGACGCTGGACCGCGAAGAGCTGGACGCGCTCATCGAGCAGGCCAACGAGATGAATTTCCCCGACGAAGAGGCCGCGGAACTGGTGGAGGCCAAATGGCTGCGCAAATACGCGGGCATGGTGGGATACATCCAACTCGGCTTCGTCTATCAGGGGCTGGTGTTTCTGCACGAAACCACCACCGAGTGGTACGAGCGCTTCCAGGCGCTGGTGGAGGATATCGAGGGCTTCCAGGATATTGTCATCGACGACTCCGATCGGGACGACGAGGACGATTGAAACGTGGGCGCGGCCGGCACGGAGGGTTTGAGCACGCTGCCGCGCCACGCGCCGCGGCAGCGCTGGGTGGTCGCCGAGCCTCATCCTGAGGACGCGGCGGCGCTGGCCCACGAGGCGCGAGTCCCTCCTGCTATCGCAGAGCTGCTGCTGGCCCGCGGCGTAACCGACGCCGCGCAGACCTTTGCTTTTCTCAATCCAGAGCTCGCCCATCTTCACGATCCGAATCTCATGCTGGGCATGACGGCTGCGGTCGACCGGCTGGCGCGGGCCATCGCTGACAAGGAGCCGGTGCTGCTCTACGGCGATTACGACGTGGACGGCACCACGGCCGTTGTGCTGCTGAAGACCGCGATCGAGATGCTGGGCGGCGTAGTCAGCTTCCACGTGCCGCACCGGCTGCGCGAGGGTTACGGCATGCAGTCGAGCGTGCTCGAGGAGGCTTATGCCCAGGGTGCGCGGCTGGTGATTACCGTCGACACGGGCATGAGGGCCTTTGCCGAGGCGGAAATGGCGCGCCGGCTGGGCCTGGATCTGATCATCACCGATCATCATTTGCTCGAAGCGGACGACGCCGTGCCCAACGCGCTGGCCATTCTCAACCCCAATCAGCCGGGCTGCGCATATCCCGAGAAAGCGCTGTGCGGCGCGGCCATCGCGCTCAAGCTGGCCCAGGCGCTGCTGGAGCGGCGCGACCCCCAGCGCACGCGCGAGAAGACGCTGCCCAGCTTTTTGAAGATGGCGGCCATCGCCACCATCGCTGACGCCGTTCCGCTGCGCGGCGAGAACCGCACCATCGCCGCATTGGGCCTGCGCGAGCTGCGCCGGCCGGCGGGCGCCGGGCTGCGGGCGCTGTTTGCCGCCGCCGCGCTCGACCCCGCCTCGAAACAGCTTACCGGCTTCGACGTCGCGTTTCGCCTGGCTCCGCGCATCAATGCCGCGGGACGCATGGACGTGGCTTCCGACGTGATCGAGCTTTTTTCCACGCGCGATGCGGTACGCGCCGCCGAATTGGCCGGCAAGCTGGAGCGGCTGAACCGCGAGCGCCGCGATGTGGAAGCTGCGGCGCTGAAGATCATCGAAACGCGCCTGGATTCGGACGCTGAAATTGCCGAAGACCGCTTGCTGGTGATCGAAGGCGACGGATGGCATCGCGGCGTGATCGGCATCCTGGCCTCGCGCGTGGTGGAGCGCACGGCCAAGCCGGCCATCGTGGTCAGCGTCGAAGACGGCGTGGCGCACGGCTCCGGTCGCTCGGTCGACGGCTTTCAACTGCTGGATTCGATCGAAGGCTGCGCCGATCTCTTCACTCGCTTCGGCGGCCACGCCTTCGCGGTCGGCTTTGCCATGCCCGCTGAAGCTTTGCCCGAGCTCAAGCGTCGCCTCCGCCTCTACGCCGCGGAACGGCTGGCCGCGCGCCAGCCGGAGCGCCTGATGCGCATCCACACGGAGCTGTCGCTGGATCGCATTACGCCTGTGCTCGTGGGATGGCTGCGGAAGATGGAGCCTTTCGGCCACGGCAATCCTGAACCGGTTTTCCTGGCGCGCGATGTGCGTCTGCTCGCCTCCCCGCGCATCATGAAGGATTGCCACATTCGCCTGGAACTCGCGCGTCTCGACGCGTCGCGTGAGCCGGCCGGCGCTGCCGGGCCGCGCAGCATGGCCGTTGCGGGCTCGAGCACGTCCATTCGCGCCGTGGGCTGGAACCTGGCCGTGCGCGCGGCTGAGTTGGGCCTCACGCAGGGCAGCAGGATCGATCTCGCTTATCGCATCCGTGAGAACCCGGACCCGGATTTTGGCGGGCTCGAAGTGGAGATCCTCGGCATGGAGCCGGCTGCGAGTTGCGCCCCGTAATTCGCATTCGAGAAAAGCGCTGCATGCCCATCGCCGCTGCGCGGCACGATCCCTTGTCGCCGGCGGAAACTGGGCCCTTTCAGAAGCCAACCTTGCTCCAGAGCTTACATTCATTCGTGACTGAGGTCACCGCGTAATCGTCCGCGCCTTTGAGTCTCCGGCATTGCTTCCCATTCAAGGTGCGCCATACTCTGCCTCGACCCATGCTCAAGCTTCGCTCAAGGGCAGAAGTAAAAGTGCCCTGAAATGCAGCAAGGCCCACGGCGTGCCGTGGACCTTGTCCGCTTCTTACCGGATTCGCTTATCGCCGGTGCGAATTATTTCTTAGGCGGCTTTTCTTCCTTCGGACGTTCGGCTGGCTTCGATTCGGGCCGTGACTGCGTGCGTGATCCGGGCCGCGACTCTGTTCGTGACTCAGGCCGCGCCTGCGTTCTCTGTTGCTCCATGGGCCGTGATTCCTGCCGTGTCTGCGCGCCGCGGTTCTCCTGATAGCCATTGCGCGCCGCGGGTGCAGCACGGTTGGCCGGAGTTAGCGCACGGCTTTCCGCTACCTGGCTGGGGTGGCCGTGATTGGTGTTGAAGTAGGCGTTGCGATCGTGCATCGCCGCCTGTGAGTGCTGGGTCTGGGCCGCGGTCGGACCCATGTGCCTTTCGTTCATGGCGGCGCGTTCCTGCGCCGTAGGCGGATGGTTGATGCCGCCCGGACCGCCGCTGTAGGCCACGTGGCGGTTGTTCACGATCGTGTTCCGCTCCACGATGGTGCGGTCGACGTACACGCGGTTGCCCCAAACTCCGCCGACGCCCACATGCATGACGGCCGTGTTATACGCAAAGACGCCGCCGCGCCACATGCCGCCCGCAAAGCCGATGCCCATGTAGCCGAAGCCGTAGTTCACGCCGCCATAGTAACCAACGGTCGGACCCCAGTAGCCGGGGTGCCAAAGGTATAGGCCGGAGCCAAAGCCCCAGTAACCGGGTGTCCACAACATGCCCACCGCCGGCGCCGGAACCCAGGCGCCCGGAACCCAATAGTAGCCGTCCGGTCCATAGGCCCAGTAACCGGGTGTCCACATCAGGCCGGGCTGAGGGCAGACAGGCTGCGCGTACACCACCAGTGGCGGCGGCGCAAAGCCAACGCTGATAAATACGCCCGCGTGCGAAGTCGCGGGGACGAGGGAGACCAAAAACGCGAGCACAAGCCATCGTGCTGAACGTGCCAAACGCATGAGATACCTCCTGAAATCTTTGACTTGCGGAGCCAACTACGCACCCGCGTATAGTCTATGCCAGATCAAACCCAATCGGCCACTGGAAGTTGCCCCGCCCTTGGTTCCTTAGTTCCTTGATCCCCGCTCCCCGCCTCTACCACACCCGGCAGGAGTTGACCGGATACATGGGCTGGCCCTTTTTGCAGCCGAAGGCCTTGCCGAATTCGTCGAAGTTCTGCACCGTGCCGTCGACGCGCCACTTGCCGGACGAGTGGGGATCGACGAGTGCCGCCTGCCGAGCGGCCGCGTCGCGCGTGTTCTGGCACCATACCTGGGCAAAGCCGATGAAGTACCGCTGCGCCTCTGTATAGCCGTCGATCTTTTCGTCGATGGATTTGCCCTGGTCCTTGAGCGCTTCAAGCAGGGCCATGTAGGCCAGGCGCAGCCCGCCGTTGTCGGCGGTGTTCTCGCCCAGCGTGAGATGGCCGTTCAGGTAAACGGCGGGAGCGTTGCCCTCGGCCGGTGCAGCCTGAAAGCCGCTGTACTCGTTGGCAATGCACTCGGTGCGTCCGTGGAAGGCCTTCTCGTCGGCGGGCGTCCACCAGGAACGCAGGTTGCCCTTGCCGTCGAACTGCGAGCCCTGGTCGTCAAAACCGTGTGTCTCTTCGTGGCCGATGACCACGCCAATGCCGCCGAAGTTCACCGCCGGGTCGACGTCGGGATCGAAGAACGGAGGCTGCAGGATGCCGGCTGGGAAGTTGATGTCGTTGAACGACGGGTCGTAATAGGCGTTCACGGTGGGCGGCGTCATGCCCCACTCCTTCTCGTCCACCGGCTTGCCCAGCTTGTTGTAGTTGTAGTTGCGGTCGTAGATGGACACCTGATGCACGTTGTGGAGGAAATCTGCGTGGATCACGTTGATGCTGGAGTAATCGCGCCACTTCTCCGGGTAGCCAATCTTGTTGCGAAACATGGCCAGCTTTTCTTCGGCCAGCTTCTTGGTGGCCTCGCTCATCCAGGGCGCACTCTGAATGTCCTGGTGGAGAGCCGTTTCGAGATCGGCAACCAGTTTGTCCATGCTCTCTTTGGAAGAGGGTGGGAAGTTCTGTTTCACCCAGTCCTGGCCGACGGCTTCGCCGAGCGCGCGATCGGTGGCCATGGTGCACTGGCGCCAGCGCGGAAGCGGCTGCTTCTGGCCGGCCAGCGTGCGGTGGAAGAAGGCAAAGTTCTCATCGTAGAACGGCGTGGAGAGGTCGTCGGCCTGCCCATGCAGCACGTGCCAGCGCAGATAGCTCTTCCACGCTTCCAGCGGTTCGCTGGTCAGCATTCCATTCAGCGTCTTGAAGTACTCCGGCGTGCCCACATTGAGAGTATTGAAGGGACGGATGCCGGTTTGCCAGAAGTAGGTCGTCCAGTCGAAGGTGGGCGCGAGTTTCTGGAAATCGGCCACTGTATAGATGTGGTACACCTTGTTCGGATCGCGCATCTCCGTGCGGCTGAGGAACGATTTAGCCATGGCGGTCTCGATGGTCATCACCGCGGCGGCCTCTTTGGCGGCATGCTCGGGCGTGTCGCCGGCCAGCGTGAACATCTTCTTCATGTGCTCCACGTACTCCGCGCGAATCTCGGCGAAATGCGGGTTATCGACGAGGTAGTAGTCGCGGTCGGGCAGGGAAGTGCCGCCCTGGTCCATCTCTGCGATCTGCTTGGTCGAGTCTTTCGCGTCCTGGCTCACGCCGAATTCGAAGAAGCCGTCGGGAACGCCTTGGTCTTCAAGACTGCTCAGCAGCGCCGGGAGCTGGCTGATATCGGTCATGGCGTCTATCTGCTGCCATGCCGGCTTGACCGGGTCGAAGCCGGCCTTGTCGATAGCCGCAGTATCCATGCAGGAGGCGTAAAAGTCGCCATATTGCTTCTGCAGTGGCGTTTGGGGATCGGTGGCGGCAGCATTCAGGTCCTTCCACAGCAGGTATTGATTCCTCTGCTGCAAAATCGAGAAGGAGCGCGCCCAGCGCACCTGGTCGGCGGGAACGGGATTGTTCTTGATCCAGTTGCCGCAGGCGTACTGGTAAAAATCCACGCACGGATCGACGCTGGTGTCCATGGCGGCGGGATCGAAGCTCTTCACTTCCGGCGGCGGAGTGGGCTGAACAGTGTCGTTCTGCACGATGGGCGCCTGCTGTGCGTTCTGCGGGGCGGCGGGCGCCGGCGCCAGAACGGTTGCGGCAGCAAGAAAGGCGACAACGGGAGCGAAATTTAGACGGGAAGTCATCGGGTTTTCCTTTGGGAGAGAGCAAGAAGCCGTCCGGAGGCTGGGCGCACAGACGCCTGCGGCACGCGGCGGGACAGAATGGAGCAGCCCTGGACATCTGGCGATAACGAGGAAAAGCCTAACATACCAGGCCAGATTGCCGGCAGGACGGCCACCTTCGGCCCATGCGCCGGGGCGCCGGCTCATCCGGTACCACGCTCCACGCTGGCCGGCCGCTGCGCGAAAATCGGAATATGCGAACCCTCCCGGCGATCTTCCTTGGTTTGCTGGTGTCCAGGGCTCCGTGCGTGCCGGCTCGCGCCCAGGACGTTCATATGCGTGTTTCGCCCGCCGTGAAGACCGGCATCGAGGGCACGACCGAGTTTCCCACCATCCAGATGCCGATGGATCACCATCCCTGAACGGGAGAATCTTTCCAGGCACATCGTCAATACGAACCGCCGATCTTTACAGCCCTCCCCGAGCCCTGCCACACTGGAGCGTGGACATCCAGACAGTCGTAATCCTCGATTTCGGGTCGCAGTATACGCAGCTCATCGCGCGCCGCACCCGCGAGCAGAATGTCTTCTCCGTGGTACTGCCCTGCACGGCGTCGCTCGCGGAAATTCAGAGCTACCGGCCCATCGGCATTATCCTCTCCGGCGGGCCTTCCTCTGTTTATGATCCTGATGCGCCGCCGGCCGATCCCGCGCTGCTCGCGCTGGGCGTCCCGGTTCTTGGCATCTGCTACGGTTTGCAGTTCATCGTGCATCACCTGGGCGGCAGAGTGCGCTCCGCGCCCAAGCGCGAGTATGGCCACGCCGAAGTGATGGTCGAGCACGGCGACTCGGCTCTTTTTGCTAACCTGCCCGCGACCCTCCACGTGTGGATGAGCCACGGCGATGAGGCGCTGGAGCTGCCTGCGGGCTTTCAGCGCATTGCGTCTTCAGACAATGCGCTGGCCGGCATCGAGAACCCCGAGCGCCGCATCTGGGCGGTGCAGTTTCATCCCGAAGTGCACCACACCCCGCTGGGCCCGCAATTGCTCCAGAATTTTCTCTTCGCCATTTGCGGTGCGCGCGGCGACTGGACGCCGGCGCACTTTATCGAAACCACGGTGGCCGCCATCCGCGAGAGAGTCGGCAACGGCCACGTCATCTGCGGGCTCTCCGGCGGAGTCGATTCCTCGGTGGCCGCCATGCTGGTGCACAAGGCCATCGGCCCTCAGCTCACCTGCGTCTTCGTGAACAACGGCGTGCTGCGCAAACACGAATTCCAAAGCGTGCAAAAGAACTTGCGCGACAAGCTGGGCCTGAACATTGTGGCTGTGAACGCCAGCGCGCGCTTCCTCGAGAAGCTGGCCGGGGTAAGCGATCCCGAGCTCAAGCGCAAGCGCATCGGGCAGGAGTTCATCGCCGTTTTCGAGGACGAAGCGCATCGCATCGCGCAACAGACGGGCGGCCCCGGCGCTAAATTGGAATGGCTGGTGCAGGGCACGCTTTATCCCGACGTGATCGAATCCTCAAGCGTGAAGGGACCGAGCCAGACCATCAAGAGCCATCACAACGTGGGCGGATTGCCGGAGCTCATGAAGCTCAAGCTCATTGAGCCGTTGCGCGATCTGTTCAAAGATGAGGTGCGGCGCATCGGGCGTGATATGGGGATGCCTGAGGAGATCCTGAGCCGGCAGCCGTTCCCCGGCCCGGGCCTGGCGGTGCGCATCCTGGGCGAAGTGACGCCGGAGCGCGTGGCGCTGCTCCAGGAGGCGGACGAGATCGTGGTCGCGGAGATCAAGGCCGCCGGCCTCTACAAGGAAATCTGGCAGAGCTTTGCCGTGCTGCTGCCGGTGATGAGCGTAGGCGTGATGGGCGACCAGCGGACCTATGCATACACCGCGGCGGTGCGCGCCGTGTATTCCGAGGACGGCATGACCGCCGACTGGGCGCCGCTGCCCTACGAGCTGATGAAGCGCATTTCCAACCGCATTGTGAACGAGGTGCGCGGCATCAACCGCGTAGTGTACGACATTACGTCGAAACCGCCGGGAACGATTGAGTGGGAGTGATTTGCCGCTCGTGAGCGGTGGACCGTGATCAGTCCATAGCCCGCAGCGAAGTTGCTTCGTCCCCCGTCCATCGCTCACCGCCTATCGTCCGCTGACGGTGTACACTGAACGCCGTTGTAAGCAAGGTGCAATCTTGTCATTCCAATTTCAAGGTTTCGATTTTCTTCATCTTGACGCGAGCTTCAGCGAGGACGAGCTGCTGGTGCGCCGCTCGGCGCGCGATTTCGTCGAGGACAACATCGTTCCCATCATCGAAGACTGCTTTCGCGAGGGCCGCTTTCCGCGCGAGCTGGTGCCCATGATGGGCGAGATGGGTTTCTTTGGCGCCAACCTCCACGAGTACGGCTGCGCCGGCATGTCGAACGTGGAGTACGGGCTGGTGATGCAGGAATTGGAGCGCGGCGACTCCGGATTGCGCAGCTTTGTCAGCGTGCAGTCGGCGCTGGTCATGTATCCCATCTACACGTTCGGCTCCGAAGAGCAGAAAAGTGCCTGGCTGCCGGCGCTGGCCACGGGTGAAAAACTCGGCTGTTTCGGGCTTACCGAGCCCGGATTTGGATCGAACCCGGGTGGCATGACGACGCGCGCCCGCAAATCCGGCGACGAATACATTCTAAACGGCGAAAAGATGTGGATTACGTCCGGCACCATCGCCGATATAGCCGTGATCTGGGCCAAGGTGGAGGACGAGGACAACCGGGTGCGCGGATTTTTGGTGGAGACAGACCGTCCCGGGTTCAAATCCGACGAAGTACACGGCAAATGGAGCTTGCGCGCTTCCTCGACCAGCGGGCTTTCGCTCCAGGACGTGCATGTTCCCGCGGCCAACCTGCTGCCGGGAACCGAGGGCCTGAAGAGCCCGCTCATGTGCCTCAACCAGGCGCGCTACGGAATCAGTTGGGGCGCCATCGGCGCGGCCATGTCCTGCTACGACACGGCGCTGCAGTATGCGAAGACCAGGAAGCAATTCCACAATCAGCCCATCGCCAGCCATCAACTGGTGCAGGAAAAGCTGGTGTGGATGGCCAGCGAAATCTCCAAGGCGCAACTGCTCTCGTTGCAAGTGGGCCGGCTCAAGGATGCGGGCACTGTGGGCCACCAGCACATCTCCATGGCCAAGCGCAACAACGTGTGGATGGCCCTGGAATGTGCGCGCCTGGCCCGTGACATCCTGGGGGCTAATGGGATTACGGACGATTACCCCATCATGCGCCACATGATGAACTTGGAGTCGGTGAAGACTTACGAGGGCACCCACGATGTTCACGCGCTGATCCTGGGCCAGAGCCTCACCGGGATCGCGGCGTATTGAGCCGCAGGAGGCCCGTCGCCGTCCTCATCTGCCTTGACCAGGCCTTTTCAGGCAAGGTACTCTAGACTCGTATTCTGCGTTCTTCCCAGCTTTTCGGACAGGGCCCCATTTGGCGGTTTGACCCGCTATCGCGCTCCTCCGGTTGGAGGCGCATTTCCCTCGCCGCTTCCCATAAACTCTCATCGACGGCCTGGTGCGCGCATCTCTAAGGAATTTATGCAAACCTTTCTGCGCAAGTTCAGCGTGGTCGGCGGCTTTAGCCTCCTGGTCTTGCTGCTGATCGTCAACGCCTACGTCACCCGGCGCCAGGTTGAGGCGCAGGCAAGCAGTTCGGCACGGGTCATCCGCACCCACCAGGTGCTGTTCGAGCTGGAGCAAACGGAAGTGCTGTTGCTCAACGCCGAAACGGGCCAGCGCGGCTATCTGTTCACCGGCGAACCGAAATACCTAACCCCCTACAACCAGGCGGCGGCCGAAGTCGATAGCCACATCCAGGCCCTTGGCCAGCTCACCGCCGCCGACCCGGTCCAGCAAGCGAACGTGGCCCAACTGCGCAGCCTGGCGCGCCAGAAGCTGGACGAACTCGCCCAGGCCATCGCGCTCAATGGCGCCGGCCACGCCGATCAGGCCAAGGCACTGGTCCTTTCCGACAAGGGGCTGCTGCTGATGAACAGCCTGCGCGCGGTGATGGCGGACATGCGCGGCGAAGAAACCCGGGTCGAAATCCGCCGCACCGCCGCGTATCTGCGGAGCATCGGGATCACGAAAGCCTCCATTGAACTGGCCACGGCAATAGCCATCATTGGCGTCATTCTCCTGGCCTACTTCATCCTCCGGGAGCAGGCGCTTCGCGACCGGCATACACGGGAGATTCGCGCGCGCGAGGAATGGTTCCGGGTCACGCTGACCAGTATCGGGGATGCGGTGATCGCCACCGACGAGCAGGGCCGAACCACCTTTTTCAACCCCATCGCCGAAAAGTTGATTGGCTCGAAATCTTCGGAATTGCTCGGCAAGGACATTCGCGAGGTGTTTCCCATCTTCAACGAGTTCACCGGCAACGTGGTGGAAGATCCGGTGCGGAAGGTGATAGAAGTGGGCACAGTGGTAGGCTTGGCCAACCATACCGTTCTGCAGCAGGCGGACGGACATCTGGTCCCCATCGAGGATAGCGCCGCACCCATACGCGACACGCAGGAACGGCTGCTGGGCGTGGTGCTGGTGTTCCGCGATGCGACTGCGGAGCGCAGGGCGCAGGAGATCGCGCGCAAGACTGAGAAGCTGGCCACCGCGGCGCGGCTGTCCGCGACCTTCGCGCACGAGGTCAACAATCCGCTTGAGGCGGTCATGAACCTGGTCTACGTCGCCCGGACATCCTCGGACACGGCCATGGCTCAACAGAGCTTGCAGATTGCGGAACAGGAACTGGAGCGCGTCGCGCATCTGGCGCGCCAGACGCTGGGCTTCTACCGGGAATCGAAGTTGCCGGAGGAGGTGGAGATTGAAAACCTGATTGACTCCGTTCTGAAGTTATACTCGAACCGCCTTAGAAACAAGAACATTACCGTGGAGCGGGAGTTGAACGATTGTCCGCCGGTCTTTGGGGTTGCGGGAGAGCTGCGGCACGTGGTGTCGAATCTGCTGTCGAACGCCGTCGACGCGGTGGGTCAGGACGGAAGGATTGTCTTGCGATCGCAACGTGTCGAGGCTCCGGAAGGGACAATGGTTCAATTAACCATTGAGGACAGTGGCCCCGGCATTGCCCGCGCGGACATCGACCGCATCTTCGAGCCCTTTTTCACAACCAAGCCGGACGTCGGCACAGGGCTCGGGCTTTGGATCACCAAAGAGATCGTAAATCGCCATGGAGGCAGCATCCTGGCGCAATCCCGGATCGAGGACGGCGGGCGGCACGGCGCGGCGTTCACCATACGGCTGCCTTCGCGTCCCGACCGCGAACCTGCGGCTCCGAGCGACGCGACGGATTCATCGGCACAGCCCGTGTAGCCTCGTATTCCGGCCGCCGGAACGTAAGTTTGTCACGGCCCGCTTGTAGTGAGGTTCAATTCAAATAGCAGGTCTTTTCTTGTCATCCTGCGTACAATGGGCGCAGCCCGTTTGCGCCACGTGATCCCCGGAGGCGGTACATGCGCGCGAGAATCCTCGGCCCGTTTCGGATCGGTCTGCGAGGGCTGTGGCGCGCGCTTTTCGTTTGCGGGCTGCTCGCCATGACGGGGAATGTTGCTGCCCAGAAAATCATCGTGCTGGGCCGTGCATCGGAGCAGCTTACCGGGCCGTGGAAGTTCCATACCGGCGACGATCCTGCGTGGGCGCAGCCGGGTTTCGACGACTCCCACTGGAGCGCGATGGACCTGACTCCGCCGCCGGGGTCCTACGATCCTTACATTGGCAGCAGCGGTTTTGTGCCCGGCTGGACGGCGCGCGGGTACCGCGGCTACTCCGGCTTCGCCTGGTACCGGCTGCATGTGATCCTCGACGACCCGGCGCAGAGCGGGCTGGCCTTGAAGATGCCCGGCAACGTCGACGACGCCTACCAGGTATTCGCCAACGGGCGCTTCATTGGCGAGTTTGGCCGCTTCTCCGGCCGTCACGTCACAAATTACATTGCCCAGCCGCGCGCCTTTACCCTGCCCGCGGATCTGGACGGCGGTCCCGTAACTCTCGCCATCCGCATGTGGATGGATCCGCATACGGCCCTCATTGAGCCCGCCGCCGGTGGAATGCACTCGCCGCCGGTGCTGGGAGAGACGGCGGCGGTGCTGGCGATGCAGCGCCTCGACTGGGATACGGTGAATCGCTCCGCGTTGAGTGAATTGCCCGAGGCCGTACTTCTGCTGCTTGCCATCGTGGTGGCCTTTTCACTGTTCGGGCTGGACCGCACCGAGCACGCCTACCTTTGGCTAGGCGTCACCTGTGTGCTCAATCTGTTGGTGCTGGCGGTCAGCCAGGTGGTCTATCACACCACGTGGATTCCCGGCTGGTCGGCGGTGTTCCTGCGCGACGCCATCCTGCTCCCCGCCGAGATGGCGCTCTGGATCGTCTTCTGGGCGAGCTGGTTCCGGCTCGCCGGCAGAGCGCGCCTCCATCGCGTGGTCTGGGTGCTTGTGGTTCTGAATGCATTGGGGGCGGCGCTGCAGCGTGCGCCTCTCTACGGGCTTCTGGTGGTGGACGCGTTGGCCTGGGTTGTGCCTGTTACGCTGCTGCTCAAGCTGTTGCTGGGGGTGGTGCTGCTGTGGGTCGCTTACCGCGGCATTCTGAAGAGCCGGACTGAAGGGTTGCTGGCCCTTCCCGCGCTGGTTCTCATCGGCATCGCCCAGTACCAGTACGAGCTGCTTCTTTTCCACGCCCCCATTATCTTTTTTGTTTTCGGTTACACCATTACCATCCGCCAGATTGCTACCGCTCTTTCGCTGATCATTATCACCGTGTTGCTGCTGCGCCGCTTCCTTCAGTCGCAGCGCGCGCGCGAGCAGTGGCGGCTGGAGATGGAGCAGGCGCGCCAGGTGCAGCACGTGCTCATCCCCGAAGAGATTCCGTCGATCCCCGGCTTTGCGCTCGAAAGCGACTACCGGCCGGCGCAGCAGGTGGGCGGAGATTTCTTCCAGATCCTGCCCGGAGCGGACGGCTCTATGCTGGCGGTTATCGGCGACGTGAGCGGGAAAGGGCTGCGCGCGGCCATGCTGGTTTCGCTGATTGTGGGCGCGGTGCGCACGCTGGCCGCGTTTACGCGCGACCCGGTCGAGATTCTGCGCGGCATGAACGAGCGCTTATGCGGGCGGCTGCGCAGCGGGTTCGCGACCTGCCTGGCGCTCAACATCGCCTCCGACGGACAAACCGCCATAGCCTGCGCTGGCCACGTTCCGCCGTACTGGAACGGGCGCGAGTTGGCGCTGGCGGGGAGCATTCCCCTGGGCATCGTGGAATCTGCGCCCATCGAGAAGTGCACCCTGACCCTCATGCCGGGCGACCGCCTCATCCTGCTTACCGACGGGATCATTGAAGCCCGCAGCCGGCATAAGGAGCTGTTCGGGTTTCAACGCATTTCGGAGATGGCGGAACAGGATCGCACTGCCGCGGAGATTGCCGCCGCCGCCCAGCAGTTCGGGCAGGAAGACGATATTACGGTGCTGCGCATCCAGCGGGTGACGCGTGCAGTGCAGGCGCCGGCGGAGACTCACCAGGACCTGGCCGATTTCACCAACGCCAAAGGCCCCCGCGCCGGCGCGACTTTGGCCTGAAGCGCGGCTGCAGTAACGCCGATCTCCGGAGCGGCTGTTTTCGGCCATCCCGCCCCAACCCCTTCAATGCTCGGCTGCTCGAAAAATTCCAGCTCCTGGTTCCCGCAGGGGCTCAGCTTGCTATATTCATAGCCATGAAAACCCTCGCCAAGTTCCCGGCTTTTGCGATCTTCTTCGCGGTGATTCTGCTTGCCTCGCACTCAGCCACGGCGCAGGCGCCGGCAAACCCGCCGGCGACGCCCATCGTGCTCCATGCGGCGCGGCTGCTCGAAGTGGATACCGGCAACGTGCTCCAGCCCGGCGAGATTCTCGTCGAGAGCGAACGTATCAAGGCGGTGGGCACGTCGGTCGAGCATCCGAGGGGCGCGAAGGTTATCGATCTGGGCGACACTACGCTGCTGCCCGGATTCATCGATGCGCATGTGCACCTGTTTCTGCATCCCGGCGCGGAGGACTTGCAGACCGTTGAAGAATCCGTTCCCTGGCGAACGATCCTCGCTGCGCAGGCGGCCAAAGCAGATCTGATGGCCGGCTATACGGCTGAGCGCGACATGGGCACCGAGGGCGCCGGCTCGGCCAGTTCGGCGGTTCGCGATGCCATTAACATGGGCATCATTCCCGGGCCGCGTCTGCGCGTTTGCGCCAACGCCATTGACATCCTGGGCGGCCACGAGGACGCCAACCACTTCAATCCAGCGCAGCATGTGCTGTCGAACGCCGACTATGCCAACGACTCGGAACAGATCATCGAAGTGATGCGCGAACAGCACAAGGAGGGCGCGGACTTCACCAAAATCTACCAGACCGGGCCGGATCGCATGATGGACGGCGTGCTGCACACACCCTACCAGTACACCGAGGCACAGCTCGCAGCTGCGGTCGAAGAGGAGAAGCGGCTCGGGAGCGGCGTCGGCATCGGCGTGCACGCGCAGGGCGAGCCGGGCACGCTCTACGCGGCCGAGGCGGGCGTGGCCTCAATCGATCACGCCACCCAGCTCAGCGACGAAACCATGCGGCTGATGAAGGAGAAGCACATTCCTGCCGTGCCCACGTTCACTATCTTCGAGTACTTCGCGCATCACGCCCCGGACCCATCCGTGGCGGCCAGAGAATCGGCCATGCTCGACTACAAGATTGCCGAATTCAAGAAACAGATTGCGTTTGGGATTCCGTTCGCGGTGGGTTCCGACGTGGGGCCGTTTCCGCATGGCACGCAGGCGCGGGAGATGGTGCTGATGGCGAAATACGGCATGAAGCCGCTGGCCGTGCTGCAGGCGGACATGATTGAAGGCGCGCGGCTGCTGGGCTGGGCAGGGCAGATCGGCGAGCTGAAGCCCGGCTACTACGCCGACATCGTCGCCGTGCCCGGTAATCCGCTCGACGATATCTCGGACGTGGAGCACGTGAGCTTTGTGATGAAAAACGGCGAGGTGGTGCGGCAGTAGAGCCTTGAGGGCGTTGTTAGACTACGGTCACCAATTCGGAATAAACCGCTAATCGTCTATCGGCGGTGACAAAGCGCATGGTTTCCGCGATTGCTTGTGCGACAAGAAGGCGGTCGAAGGGATCTCCGTGGTGGAAAGGTAACCTGGCTACTCCAACTGTGTGCTTTCCGAGTACAGGCAATTCCTCAAAACCGATTTCTTCAATGGCGTCCAGCATTACGTAGGGATCGGCCTTGATCTTTCCAAGACGCGCTTTGATTGCAATTTCCCAAATGGTGGCCGAGGAGACGGAAACAGCATCTGCATTGTCCAAGAGCTTTCGCGCCCCAGAAGTCAGACGGCTGCTACGGTTCGCGGCCCACAGGAAAATGTGCGTATCGAGCAGCAGGCGCAAGCTCATGCCTCCGGTTTGATCAGGTAATCCTCGGGCAGCGGATCGTCAAAATCATCCGCTATCCATATCTTGCCCTTTAGAAGGCCATAGCGGATCGGCCGTTTCTTTGGTTCCAGCGGAGTAAGCCGCACCACCGGCTTTCCGGCGCGCGCAATCACCACATCTTCGCCCTTTTCCGCCAGCTCGATGAGCTTTGAGAGCTGAGTTTTGGCCTCGAAAATGTTTACTGTGGTCGCCATAACTGCTTCTAGCTAAGTCTAGCTTAGCAGAAATGTCTGCGGAATGGGAAGCCTCCCCGAGGGATAGCACGTGTCGCCCGAACTCCAGGGCTTCGCCTGATACTCTGGCCTCATCTCGAATTTCCCCTTCCCGGAGAGCGAACCATGCGTCATGCCACACTGATTCTTCTCGCTTCGGCTTCGATCGCGCTGTCTGCTTCTATCCCATTGGCTGCCGCCACTGATCCTCGCCTTGAGGACAGCTACAAGTTCACCGAGGGTGGATGGACCTACGTGCATTTGCAGGGCACGCCGGAACAGATTGGCTTTCAGCATGGATACCTGCTGGCGCGCGAGATTGAGGACAACGTGCATGTGTACCAGGTGGAAGCGCAGCATACGTACAAGCACGACTGGAGCTTCTTTCGCGGAGCGGCGGAGAGCGTTCTGTGGCCGCATGTCGAGCCCGAGTACCAGCAGGAGTTGAGGGGCATCGCGGCCGGGCTGCACGCA
>JASHRF010000127.1 GCA_030037545.1 Acidobacteriaceae bacterium
TGGCCAGGCTTGAGGGCTATAAGTTTTCCATCGATGAAACGCACCACGCCTCGAAGGTCGATGCTCCCTCGGGAACGGCGATCACGCTGCGCGAAATAATCGAGAAAGAAAGGCCAGGCGTGGAGATTCCTGTCGAGTCACATCGCGTGGGCGACGCCAAGGGCGAGCACATTGTGCGCGCCGAGAGCGAGTACGACCTGCTGGAACTGCGCCACGATGCGCACTCGCGGCGCGGCTTTGCGCTGGGCGCAGTGCGCGGTGCGGAGTGGCTAGCCGGAAAAACCGGAGCGTGGGAGTTCCGGGAGATTTTCGAGCAACTGTAAAAGACGAAAGGCTGCTTATGGCGACACTTGAACGAACTGGGGAATTGGTCAGAGCTGCTCTTCAGGTACTTGCAGAAGCTCCCGAAGGTTCCCTTTCTGCTCGCGAAGTTCTCAACCGTGTCGAGAATCGAGTCAAGCTAAGCGACCGTGAACGAACAATGAACAACAGCGGGGTGCTCCGCTGGCAGACAAATCTTCGCTTCTATTCGACCGATGCCGTCGCAGCAGGCTGGCTCGTCAAACGCGACGGCATTTGGTACATCACCGATGAAGGTAGGAAAAGCCTGTCTCTCGATCCACTCACATTCATACGAACCGCGAATAAAAAATACGAGGAATCGCGGCAGAGCGCACCAGCAACCGCAAAGGGAACAAAGGCCGAGGAAGATATCGAAGGCACTGGTGATGAACCAACAGCGGTGCAACAGGCTCTGCTGGAGCAATCGCAGGAGGCAGCGTACGCGGAGATTGAGGGATATATCCGGCGGATGGAGCCCTTCCTGTTTCAGTCGTTCGTCGCCGCACTTCTTAGAGGAATGGGTTATTACACGCCCTTCATCGCACCACCAGGCCGGGATGGCGGAGTAGACATCATTGCATACCGTGATCCAATTGGCAGCACGGCTCCGCGAATCAAGGTGCAGGTTAAGCACCGGGAACAAAAGGTGACCGTCAACGAGGTCCGAGAATTGATTGGCCTCCTTTCCAGCGAGGGCGACAGAGGCCTAATAGCCTCCTCGTCCGGCATGACAGCCGATGCGTCCCGAGAAGCGCGCCAATCAAGTCAGCATATCGAGGCCATTTCGATGAGGGCAAATCATCTCCCTATGGGAGCAGCACTACGACAGTATGAGTGAGGACGATCGTCAGTACTTGCGCCTCAAGAGAGTTTCGTTCCTCGATGTCAACAGCCCAGAGAATCGCTCCTCTTGATTCCGAACCACCCGGAACAGCGGGAAAAGAATATCGCGTAAGCCAGCGCAGCGCTACTGCCCCGCGTGCGCCTTGCTGAGCTCGCTCAGATAATCGGGTTTGCCGTCTTCGCGCACAAGGTGCGGATAGCGGTCGCCGCCGCGATACTGCACCGTTGCCGTGCGGTAGTAGTCGTCATCTACGACCAGGAGCGTGATGGGCGCAGTGCTGTCTTGCGCGGCCTTGATGGCATCTTCGAGACCATCGCGCGTGTATACGCGGCCATTCACGCCCACTACCTTCATGCCCGGTGAAATGCCGGCATCAAACGCGGGGCTACCGACGATCGAGTCGCCGACCGTGCCGTCTTCCGCGAGTTGCAGGCCGATAGAATAGGCGTTGCTGGCCATGCCGTGGCGTCCGGGCAGGCGAGATGGCTTGTCATTGAATTCTACCTTCCAGCCGGCATTCTCAAGGCCGCCCTCCGGCATATCCGGCGAAGTGGAGTCGAGATGCTGGTGAAAGAACGTGGCCCAATCGTAGGGCGCAACCTGATTCAGCGTGGTGACCAGGTCGTCGAAGGTGTAGGTCTTCACCTCGGGGCCGTTGTTCGGTCCGCCGTGAAACGCGTGGCAGAAATCGTCAATCGATTTCTGGCCGTGCGTGGTGTCGTGAATAATTGTGGCCACTTGAAGCCACATCAGGTCGCCTTCGTCGTAATAATCTTCGGCGCGGCGCCAGTTCGTCCAGCCCCGGCCTCCGTAGCCCATGCCGGGCACGGCCACGGCGGTATCAAGCAGCGGACGCCAGGTGCGCCCCGGCCGGCCCGGACCCAGCATGGCGGCTGCGTTAGCCAAGTATTCGCGATACTGATCGGGCGTGAACAAGCCGCTGCGCGCAGCCAGCATGGGGCCAAGGTATTCGGTGAGGCCCTCGTAGACCCAGAGCAGATCGTCTTCCATGGGCTTTTCGAAGTCGGGCGTGGCCAGGTCAGCGGGACGACGAAACTTGCCATTCCAGGAGTGGACAAACTCATGCGGCAAGAGGCCGCCTACCATCACGCCTGCACTGGGCTCGAGCAGCGCGCGCTCGGGCAGGCGGCTGTCGTTGGACTCGTGGTGCTCCAGGCCGAAGTGCTGCACGTGGTCGCTGAGCGCGAGCAGAAAATGGTAATCGCGATAATGGCGCGTGCCGAAGAGCGCGCCCGACTCAGCCACCAGATTGGTCAGATCCCTTTGGATCTCCGGGCTCATGTTGAGCGCGGCTTCGCTGTCGGCGGCTAAATCGATTTCGTGATGGATAGGCTCGCCGGGCGGCGTGATATCGATGGCGCGATAGTACTGACCAGCGATGACCGGCGAGTCGACCAACAGTTCGAGCGAAATGGGCTTGAATGAGATTTGATTGCCCGACTCGCTGGCAACCGGCAGCGAAGTGCCGTACTTCCAGCCGTCGGGAAGGACGAGGCTGGCCTGGTAGGTGAGCTGCGAGGACGGTACACCGGCGGGATAGAGCAAGGCTTCATTCCACTCCAGCACCATGAGCTTGTCAGTGGCCGACATGCCCTCCGGTTCGATGAAGTCGTAGGATGCATTGAGTTGAGTGGCGCCGGCCGGAACGTCAACGTGGAAGGTGCAGGTGTCGAGAAGATCGCGCCGCCAGGGGATGGTTTTTCCGTTCGCCTGGAACTTGAGCCCGGTGAGATCGGCGATGGGACCGTCGGGGCCGTGCTCGCCGGGAATCCACTTGGGATAGTAGATGGTGAACGGCCCGGGCTGGACGGGGATCACGAGACGCGCGTGCAGCAACTTGCGCGCGGTTTGCGTGGCGTCGACGGTGAGAGAAATGGTCTGGCCGGATTGCGCGAAGACAAAGGGCGCAGTCAGTACCGTGACCAGCGCGATACACCACAGCAAGCGAAAGCGGGAGGTGAACATGGAGTTCTCCTTACGGGAAATCCCGGCAAAGTCTTATGCGCGCATCATAACAGCCCGATTGCGATTGCAGCAGGGAGAAATTCGAGTTGGCAGCGGCGGCTTGATTTGTGCGCGCGTATTGCACCGCAGTGCGGCGCGCAGCCGTTATAAACTTTAGCTGCTATGGATACGATCGGTTGCGGCACGGCGATTGTTACGCCTTTCCGGGCGGATGGGTCAGTGGACGAGCCCGCGCTGTGGGCGCTAGTGAACTGGCAGGTCGAGTCGGGAATCGATTTCATCGTGGCCTGCGGTTCGACGGGCGAAGCGGCGACGCTGGAGGAAGAAGAGTGGGTGCACGTGATCCGCACCGTGATTGAAGCGGCCGCGGGTCGTGTGCCGGTGTGGGGGGGATGCACCCATAATTGCACAAAGACGCTGGTGCGGCAGGCTGGGCTGCTCAAGCACATGCACGGGTTGAGCGCGGTGCTCTCCGCCAATCCCTATTACAACAAGCCCACGCAGGAAGGGCAGTTTCAGCATTTTCTGGCGCTGGCGCAGGCCGTGGAACCACTGCCGGTGTGCGTCTATAACGTGCCGGGGCGCACGGCTGCCAATCTTGAGCCGGAAACCGTGGCGCGACTAGCCGCTGCGGGCAAGAATATTCAGGCCATCAAGGAAGCCAGCGGCAAACTAACACAATTTGCCGAACTGGCGCACAGTCTGCCGCGCGGGTTCAAGATTTTTTCAGGCGACGACAACCTGGCGCTCGCAGCGATTGGCGTGGGCGCGCACGGTCTCATCAGCGTAGCTTCGAACGAGGCGCCGAAAGAAGTCACGCGCATGGTGCGCGACGCACTCAGCAACAACTGGGTCGAGGCACGCGACCTGGAGGGGCGTCTGGCCAGGCTTTTCGACGCGAATTTCTGGGAATCGAATCCCGGACCCGTGAAGACGGTATTGAGCATGATGGGATGGTGCACTGATTTCGTGCGCCTGCCGCTGGTGCCTCCCGCGCCGGCCACGCGCGTGCGTCTGGAGCGCGTGGCCGGGGAGCTGGGATTGCTGAAGCATGCGCCCGTGCCGGAGGGCTACCGGACGGAAGTGTTCTAAGCGTTTCTGTGCCTATCTTCCATCAGTATTTGCATCGCTATTTGCGACCCCCGCCCTTGCGCCAGTTTTTACGGCATTTTCGGAATAGGTGTAGACCGAAGCCACCACGTCCGAGTGGATTTTTCCTCAGAAAAATCCATCTTCGCAGCTCTCAAAAGTTCACAATATTTCCGAAAATGCCGTAATCTTCTCGTCGATCGGGCGCCGCCGGGAGAAACGCGTGATCGATGCCCGGCCCGCTGCCGCCGTCCTTGCCCCAGGTCCAGTACATGCCCGGGTAGGCGTAGTTTTCAGTCTGCCCGGCGACGGAATGGCCGTAACAAAAGAGAAACCGACGGTTGGGATTGTGCTATCGATGAGCGTTGAGGCTTGCGTTTGCCGTGTGGCGAAGCCTTCCTTGCCGTGTGCAAACACCTCGCCGCCAAATTCCAGCCGCTCGCCGAACGTGTATTTCAAGAGGAACCCGCCGTGGGGGAAGCCTCGATAATGCGACGAGCGCGACTCTCTGTCTTAGCGGTGCTTGTGCCCTCCACCGCCGGAGTGGCCACCGAAGTGATCTCCGCCGCGCTCTGCGTGGCCGGAAGAATGGCCGCCAAAGTGGCCGCCGGAATAACCCTTCGGCGCGCGTTCTCTGGCGAAGCTTTCATGCTCGCTGCCGCGGCTGAAGGGATGGAATCCGCCGGAGCGTCCGGATTCGGCGAAGCCGCGTGAAGGAGCTTCGGCGTAGGCGCGCTGGTAAGTGGATTGCGGTGAGCGGTAGTAGCCGTAGGGGCTTGCTATCGACCGGCTGGGAGCGGCATAGCGGTCCGCACCGGCGTAGCTCTGGCCGGGCCGCGCTGCATAGCCGTATGCGTCGCGTCCGCCGGCGTAGCGATCATTGCCATAGCGCTCGTACGCTCCGCCGTACGTCTGCGGATGCGAGAACGCAGGCGTGGGGCGGTTGTAAGCCTCTTGCAGTGGGCGGCCGTAGCTCAAGCGTGGCGATGCGTAAGCGCCGCGGTATTCTCCGCTGCGGTTGGACTCGTTGCCGGAAGCAAATGCATTCCCGCGGGGGTACGTATTTCCGCGAGCGTACGCGTTGCCGCGATCAAATTGGCTCTGGCGGCCGTAACTGCCGACGCTCCCGGGGCCGCGCGCAGGCTGGGCGGAACGGGCATACTCTCCGCGAGCATATCCGCCGAAAGCACGCGGGCCGCCGCGGGGAAATCCCCAGTCGGCAACGGTGGGGCTGTGGGTGAAGTAGGTTGCGTGGTGGAAGAAGACGGCGTGGGCGAGCCAGCTCAGGCCCCAGCCAATCCAGCCAAACGGCATGCGGTCAAAAGCCGCCATGGCAATGGCGGGGCCGAAGCGGAGAGCCGGCCCGAAGAAGGCGCCCAACGCGCCTGCGAACGAGAAGCCGGGATAAGGCGCGATTGGCGCGCCGTAGACGGCCCAGGGATCGTAGGTCGGAACATAAACATATTCCGGTGAGGGAGGAGCGAGCTCAATTGCTCCCTGATCGCCGGTGACGCTCTCCTGCGGCGTGGATTCGAGCGTGCCCGCGTTTTGTGCGCGCTGGCGCAGGACCTGCACGGTCTGCATCACGTCTTGCGGCTGGTTGTAGTAGGCATTGCCGAGCTCGGTGGTCCAGTGGAGGTTGCGATTCATCATGTCCAGGACCCGGGGAAACGCAGTGAGCCCCTTTACGCTAGGGTCCCAGCTCTGGGTGTCGGCGCCGGCTGCCACCTGGTCAGGCGAGGCGTAGCCCTGCGCCTGCATCTGCCGCAGCCACTGATCGGCCACAGCCACCTGCGCCGGATAGGTGGACGCGGTAAGGATCTGGGCCAGCAGCGCGTCAGGATAGAGAGCGATGGGCGCCACAAGCTGCTCGAGCTGATCGGGAGTGAGCGGAGGTTGCGGCGTGACCGGCTGCTGTGCGTAGTCCTGATCTGCATCCGGCTGGTTCGCGTAGCCTTGGCCCTCGTCTGACGGGAGCTGTTGCGCATAGGGTTGCGGCGGCGCATAGGGCTGGGGCCCGGCATAGGGTTGCGGAGACGCCGCATACGGTTGCTGGGTGCCATCCTGTGGCTGCTGGCCATATCCGTACTGCGGTTGAGAATAGCTCGGTTGCGGCTGCTGGCCGTATGGCGGCTGCGGATACGGCTGAGGCGGTGCATACTGCGGCTGCGCGTATCCGGGTGGTGAGCTGGGCGGATTCTGGCTGCCATAACCGTAGCCGTACTGCTGATATGCGGGATTTACGGGCTGCTGGGCTCGGAGTTGCATGCCAGCCAGCAGGAGCGGCGCCGAAGCGAGCGCGAGCCACAGAGCCGCTGACGAGCCGGGCAGGGGGGCCAGATGGGAAATCGGGGCCAGGTTCGACCCGGAAGTGAGATTTCGGGGCTTCATGCTTCCTCACAGTGCTCGCCCCCGGACCCCGCACGCTGAAGCGCAGGTTGCGAGCGGCCCAAGCCGTCACGCGGCCACAGCCGAATCCTCTCTCCGACGCCAGCAGCCTACGGAAGCGCCGGGGAGGGGTTGAATGATCTGACCCGGAGCAGCCGAATAAGTTTCGTCATTCGGGCCCGAGACTTCGATGGGAATAATCGGAGGGCTTTTGTCTTCTATGCGGCCGTGGAGGCACGCCTGATTTCCAACTCGGCGATGGTGCGCAGGATCGAGCTTTTGATCTCTAGCAGGGCAGGATCGTCGGGCTCGAGTTCCTCCGTCTGCTCCAGATGCCGGAGGGTCGAGCGAAGTAAGTCGACCAAGGGTCGCCGGATTGGCGTCGCGCCAAGACTCATTCACACTGTTGGATGCGGCGAGGGGCGCGGACGAAAAGCGATCCCGTGCAGAATTCATGAGCGTACGACGCGCAAACCAGGCGCGCCGCCCTCGTCAGGACCTGCGGCTATCGGTTAGGCGCGGTCAGGCATTCTCTGGTAAACTTTAGATTCTGAGTTCAATCGCAGGAAAATACCATGTCAATTCATCCAGTTATGCAGCGCCTGGCCGATAAGTTGAAGCGCACCGATTTGCCGGCCTTTGTGCCCGGCGACCAGATTCGCGTGCAGGTGAAGATCAAGGAAGGTGACAAGGAACGGCTGCAGGCCTTTGAGGGCCTGGTGATTGCCGTCAATCGCGGGCCACAAGGCACGTTTACCGTGCGCAAGATGAGCTTCGGCCAGGGCGTGGAGCGCATCTTCCCCTTCAATTCCAAGGTGATCGAGAAGATCGAGAAGGTGCGCAGCTACAAGGTGCGGCGCGCCAAGCTGTTTTATATCCGCGGTTTACGCGGCAAGGCGGCCCGGCTGAAGGAAGTGGACCGCGAGACCGGCAAGGTCCGTGTGTAAGTTTCTTCGCGCGAGGAATCAAACGGCCCCAGCTAAGGCTGGGGTCGTTTTTTTTGCGAATAGAGGCCGATCCTTTTATTACCGTAGCGACGGCCTTAAGACCAGCGGAACTCGCAGCGTCCTCGCCACCAGAGGAAGGCGGGGGTATCGGAAGCAGATGCGGGTCCGGAGACCCGCACTACAGCCGGCCAACCACCCCAACGACGAAGACCTGTCGTTGGGGGCCCGGTTAGACCGACGCTAGTGCAGACCGCCGTCCCAGCGCGCAAATCCACCCGTATGCGATACTCGAAACGGCATGTATAAACGGATTGTTCTCAAGCTTTCTGGAGAAGCCCTGGCTGGCGAGCGGGGTTTCGGGCTCGATGCCGATCGTGTTTCCGACATTACCGGCGAGATTGCCGAGATCAACGCCATGGGCGTCGAGATCGGCATCGTGGTGGGCGGCGGCAACTTCTTCCGCGGCGTGGCCAGCCAGGCCCGCGAAATGGACCGCGTCAGCGCCGACAACATGGGCATGCTCTCTACCGTCATCAATGCAATCGCTTTGCAGGACGCGCTCGAAAAGCGCAACGTGCAATGCCGGGTGATGACCGCGGTACTTATGAACCAGCTTGCCGAGCCTTACATCCGCCGCCGCGCGGTGCGACATTTGGAAAAAGGGCGCGTTGTGATTTTCGCGGCTGGAACCGGCAATCCGTTCTTTTCCACCGACACCGCGGCCAGCCTGCGCGCCATGGAGATCAAGGCCGACGTGCTGCTGAAGGGCACGAAGGTCGAAGGCGTCTACAACGCGGACCCAGTGCTGGTGAAAGACGCCGTAAAATATGACGAAATCAGTTACATGGACATCCTGCGCCAAGGCCTGAAGGTGATGGACCTGACTGCTGTAAGCCTGTGCAAAGACAATAATCTGCCCATGATCATCTTCAACATGAACCAGCCGGGCAACATTCGCCGCGTGGTGCTGGGCGAGCGGGTGGGCTCGCTGGTGACGGCGTAAAGGCAGGGACCGAGGGAACAAGAAGACAGGCGTCCGGCTCTGCGGAAGAGGATGGTATGCCGTGAAGGGCCGCATCGCCACGCGGACGTGAGCCGTGGTAAACCTTTCCCGTTAAAAGTCGGTTACCAGGCAAGAGATTTTCGACCGATCGTCCTCAGATTTGCGTCCAATAACAAGGGAGCTCCACGGGTTGGATTTCACACGGCCGATTTCACTGCCTGAGGCGCTTGAAAGCGAACGTCATTTGCAAGGAATCAGTGCCTCTCCGTGATTTGTGATTCGATGTCAGCCGCCGCGCCCATCCCCCGCCTGAGTAATCCTGCCTGGGAAGTGCCGCTGGTCGCGCAGCAAGCGGCGAAAAAGCCGGCCATCCAGATCGACAAGCCGGCGCGCCTCAATGCGCTCACCGGGTTGCGCTGCTTCGCGGCACTGAACATTATCTTTTTCCATTTTTCCAACCCCCATTGGTTCGGACCCCTGGCTCCGGTGGTCAACGCCGGCTACGCGTCGGTGAGCTTTTTCATTCTGCTCTCGGGATTCGTGCTGGCCTATAACTATGCGGGCAAGGCACGCGCAGGCAAGCTCGACAAGGCGCGCTTCTGGGAAGCGCGCTTCACGCGGCTCTACCCCATCTATTTCCTCAGCCTGCTACTGGCTTGGCAGGTCCTGCCCCTGGAACACAGGGCGCATACCCATCGCATGTTCTGGACGGGCATGGTGCTGACGCCCCTGCTGCTGCAGGGCTGGATCCCGCAGGTCGCAACCTTCCTCAACACGCCGGCGTGGACCATGTCGGCGGAGGCATTTTTTTATTTCCTGTTTCCATGGATGGCGCGCTGGAAGCGTCCGCGCCGCCCTGGAACGCAGGTGATGAAGCTCGGCGGCGTCTGGTTGCTGGGGCTCATTCCCGGCACGCTCTACGTGGCTTTCCATCCCGACGGTATCGCGCATCCGGATCGCTGGAGCTGGGGCCCATGGCTGCAGGCGCTCAAATTCACGCCGCTTCCGCACCTAGCCAGTTTTGTCTTTGGCGTACTGCTGGCCGGGTTGGACGAAGTCATCGGCCGCGCCAGCCGCGTGCGCATGGCTCTTGGGCTATTCGGCTTTGGCGCGACATTCACGCTGCTGACGCAGGCCAGCCATGTTCCTTACGCGATGCTGCACGACGGCATGCTGATGCCGCTCTTCGGCTGCATCGTTCTCGGTCTTGCCGGCGAGAATCTGCTCGCCCGGGGCTTTGGCTGGGCGCCGCTGGTCTTTGTCGGCGAAGCCAGCTATTGCATGTACCTGCTCCACTTCAATCTGTGGAATCTGATTCACCGGTCGCAGATTCTCGACCGCACCGGCCTGATCCGCTTCGATCCCTGGCTCAGCTACGCGCTGCTGGTGGTGCTGGCGGTGATGGCGCTGCATTTTGTCGAGAAGCCGGTGCAGAAGCGGTTGCGTGGCTGGCTGAGCGCGTGGCACTGAGGCCGAAGCGGAGTTAGAGGGTATCCGTCAGGGCAACCCACCTGCAGGGCAACCCACCTGTTTGTTAACTACGGTTTGTGATGCTCTGAAGCCATGAGCGATGTGGCAGTGGGATTGGTGCAGCGGGGTCGGCGTTTCAGCCGCGAGGAAGCGGAGCTGCTGGTTGGGGAGTATGAAGCGAGCGGGTTGACCCGGCAGGCGTTCTGCGCCGGCCGTGGGTTGAGCGTGGCGGCGCTGGATA
>JASHRF010000128.1 GCA_030037545.1 Acidobacteriaceae bacterium
TTTCGCGGCGACTGCAAACTTACCGGATACCACGTTGAGTCGCTTGCAATCGAAGCCTTCAAGAACTACGGCGGGCCCCAGAACACGAAGGCAATGGTCGAGCGTTTTTTTGACTTCGCTCGTGAACGGGTATTGTCTCCCATCAAAGATCGAACTGGCCAGTCCGTTCACGTGGACGGCTATGCGGGACGGGCCAACAGTGGTTGTCGGAAACTGATGGCGCAGAACCTGGACCGCGTCAGCCGACGAATCAAGAACGCCAACGCTACACAATCCACTGAAAAATGGCAACGAATACTCAATCAGGAGCCTGACTGAAATGCGCCAACTCGCGGATACCTCGGTGGCACTCGCTTACCTCTTAGCAAAGAAAGAGGTCCTGAGCTCCAGATATGCGCCGGAGGTGATCGAGCCTCTTGATTCGCCGGAAGAGATCACCGAATCCAAATTTCTGCGAGAGCTCGCCTGGGTGATCCTTTGTGGGGGAATGGCAGAATCCGTCGTCCGCAGCAGATTCCCCGCCATTACCCGCAGCTTTTTGAACTGGTGCAGCGCAGGGAAGATCGCGGAGCGCTCCTCTGAATGCGTCAACTCGGCGACAGCTTGCTTTCATCATGAAAGGAAAATCGAAGCAATAGCGGCGAGTGCAAGAATTGTTCACAGTCGTTCGTTCACAGTCGTCCACAAATGCATTCTCCGTGATCCGCTGGCGAGCCTGATGGAGTTTCCATTCATCGGTCCGACTACTGCGTTTCACCTCGCCAAAAACATCGGGGTCCGAGTGGCAAAACCAGACAGACACCTGACCAGGCTTGCATCAGCAAGCGGGTTCCAAGATGTTCAGGTCTTTTGCGGTCGTATCTCAGTCTTTCTAGGTGAAGATATCCGTAAGGTCGACTCGGTTCTTTGGCGCTTTGCCACTATGCATCCCGACTACATAGAGCGATTCACCGGATACGCTGCGTAGAGCTGCATGACAATTTGCACAGCGGTTGAATCATCTACGAAACGGAGTGCAGAGAACTACTTGCGTTTTGGCGATACCTCGACCCGTTAGTTAGAAATGTCGAGACCTACCAGAGAGCGGGCTCATCATACATTGGTTCCTGCACACGCAGCCTGGCTTCACTCGGGGGGGGGCGCGGTGCCTGCTGCGACCTCCTGAGCAGGGCCGAAGGGCCTGGCCCGCTTTAGAGAATGACATAAGAGTCCCTACAGAATTGAAAACCTGGTGCGGGCGGAGGGACTTGAACCCTCACGGGGCTTGCGCCCCAACGGATTTTCTTACCGCTACGACTTTCGCCGCCCTGACGGAAAGCGCGTCCATGGGACGCTCCACCAGGTTTGTGGTCTGGACTATACCTTCACCGTGACCGTTCGGTCCTTCGCCGTTCGGCGGTAGGTGCTGCCCGTCTAGTCTCTACACCTTCCCCTCCGGAGTTCTCCGTCGGGGCTTGGCTCGGGATCGCCATTTCACAGGGTTCCCCGAATTTGAGCAGTTCTGCATCGCCAGTTTCCCGGCGAGCACTCAAGTTGCGCTTAAGTCCGATGCGTCTGCCGATTCCGCCACGCCCGCGTGGCCATTTCAAGTATAAGGCTCATGCAACACTGCGAGCTTCTTTCGGTATCGTCCTGGCCACCTTTTTCTTGCGCATAATATTGATGGCCGCAGTGTCGAGACGGGTCTTAATGTGGGAGGCATAGTATTTTTCGATCATTTCGACCGACGTCCGGCAATTTTTGGCAATCTGGTAAATATCCGCTCCCTCCATCAGGCGCAGGCAGATGTAGGTATGGCGCAGGCTGTAAGCGGTTCGTGCTTGACCGCCGCGGTCGGCCTTCAGTTTCTCTTCGTCGAGAATGGTATTGAACAATTCGCGTTGCCATTTGGGGAAGAGAAGGTCCGTGGGCTCGGGCGAGCGAGTTTTCTCGTTTGTCCCTCCCCTCCCTGGCTCGTCGATCCGTACAGGACGGGCGCGGCTCTTTAGGCGCTCGAAGGGCCTGACGGCGCCGGGCATGCTTTTGCAATAGCCGACGCCGCGCTTGCCTCTCACCTCAATTTCAAGAATCGTCTCGCCCGTGGCTTCGTCCTGGACAATGGTCACATCGCGGAATTGCAGCGCCCATGCTTCGTCGGGCCGGAGCCCAGTATTGACGGCGAACAGCACATAGTCGTGTAGCTGTTCGCATTCCCATTTGAAGCGCTCCTGCTTGGGCTCATGCGCGCGCCTGCGCGTTGCCTCATAGAGCTTCTTGTATTCCTCCGGCAAGAACCACGCGCGGTGCACGATCTTGCCGGAAGTCTTGTAGGGCACCGACATGTCCGGAAGATACTCCATCCAGCCGTGCCGCCTGGCCGTCTTCAGTACCTGGCGAATGCAGACGATCTCCTTGTGTACCGTGCTCCGCGCCGGAGTGCCGCCTGTCTTACAGTTCTGAGCGCGCCAGACGCGATAATCCTGAATGAGGCCGGATGTAATCTCGGCAAGGTACTTCTCGCCTAGAAACGGGAGAATGACGCCGTTCAGCTTCAGCTCATACTGGTTTAGCCAAGTCGGGCCTCGCTGGCCCTGTGTGAGGATGGGAGCTTCTTCAAGGAATTTCGCGGCGGCCTCTTTGAATCTCTTACCCTGTCGTCGCGTTTCTCTTGGGAGAATCCCAGCGCGCGCCTTGCCGCGTAAGCCCAGGTACCAGCCTTGGGCGAAATCCCTCGCGCGCGCGAGGCTGTCTTCATGCGTCGAGACGCGCCAGTTGCACCCGTTAAGGTAGGTCGAACAATGCCAATTGTCGCTGTTCTCGCGGCGATAGATGTTGATTTTGCCGCCCATGATTTTGTGGGTTTCAGCTTGGGATTTAGGGCTTTCTAAGGTTTCGGACATTGGTAGCTCCTTTGCGCCTCAGGAAGGCCGTGCATGTGTAATTGTATAGCACACGTGAAAGGAAAAATCAAATACGCATATTATTGATTTTATTGTACTTATTTTACTTTTGATTGGATTTTAAGTCCGCTGCGTCTGCCAATTTCGCCATCCGGGCTGAGGACGCTTCCATCATACTTCCAGGCGCGCCATGTGAGAAACTGGAAATGTACCGTTCTTCGGCGTGGCCTGCTGCGGCGCGCGCAACTCTGCCAGGCAATCGAGGCAAGCAATCGAAGCCGTTCGCGGCCGCTCGCCCGCTGCGGAGCGTCCGGCTATCTGCCACCGGTGTCGAGAACACGTTACGGAACACTGCGCCAGGAAACCGAACCAGAATGATCAGCGTCAGCAACGTGACCATGCGCTACGGCTCGAAAGTGCTGTTCGAGGACGTGAGCACCACTTTCACCGATGGCCGCCGCTACGGCCTCACCGGCCCCAACGGCGCCGGCAAAACCACCTTCATGAAGATCCTGGCCGGCGAGCTGGACCCGCAGCAGGGCACGGTGGTGCGCCCGCGCAAGCTGGGCGTGCTGAGTCAGGATCAGTTCGCATTCGACGCCTATCGCGTCATCGATACCGTGATCATGGGCAACAAGCCGCTGTGGGCTGCGCTCGAAGAGCGCGATCGCATCTACGAAAAACCCGAAATGACCGACGAGGACGGCATGCGCCTGGGCGAGATCGAAGGCATCATCGGCGACGAGGATGGCTATACCGCCGAATCCGATGCCGCCATTCTTCTCCAGGGCCTCGACATTTCCGAAGCGCTCCACGGGCGCAAAATGGGCGAGTTGCAGGGCGGCCAGAAGGTGCGCATCCTGGTCGCGCAGGCGCTGTTCGGCAAGCCCGAAGCTCTGCTCCTCGACGAGCCTACTAACTATCTGGACCTCGATTCCATTCACTGGCTCCAGGATTTCCTCACCAATTACGATGGTGCGCTCATCGTGATCTCGCACGACCGCCATTTTCTGAACAGCGTGACCACGCACACCGCCGACATCGATTACCAGACCATCATCACTTACACCGGCGGCTACGACGACATGGTGATGGCCAAGACGCAAATCCGTTCACGGCTGGAATCCGAAAACGCGCAACGCGAAAAGAAAATTGCGCAGCTCAATGAATTCATCGCACGGTTCGCGGCCGGCACACGCTCTTCGCAGGTCACCAGCCGCCGCAAGGAAGTGGAAAGGCTGCAGACCAACGAGCTGGCGCGCTCTAATATCCAGCGGCCCTATATCAAATTCGACCAGGTGCGGCCCAGCGGCAAGCACGTGCTCGAGTTCAAATATCTGACCAAGCTGTATGGCGATTTGAAGGTGCTGGATGGATTCACAGCCAATATGTTGCGCGGCGAAAAAATCTGCGTGATGGGCCGCAACGGTGCCGGCAAAACCACGCTCCTCAAGAGCCTGCTGGCCAACTATCCAGGCCTTGCCGACAAGGATTTCACGCTCGACTCCGGCTCAGTCTTCTGGGGACACGAAGCGCAGGTCGGCTACTTCCCGCAGGACGTGGGCTCGACCATCGATACGGCGAGCGAACCGTATCTCACCGTCGCCGAGTGGCTGCATCGCTGGGATCCGGCCGCGCACATCGAAGACATCCGCGGCATCTTGGGGCAGATGCTGTTCAGCGGCGAAGAAGGCTCCAAGCCCATCCGCGCGTTGTCCGGCGGCGAACAGGCGCGCCTGGCCTTCTGCAAGCTGATCCTCACCAAGCCCAACATCCTCATCTTCGACGAACCCACCAACCACCTCGACCTCGAAGCCATCAACGCGCTCAACATTGCGCTGCAGCGCTACGAGGGAACGGTCCTGCTGGTCACCCACGACCACGACCTCATCGACGAAGTGGCCACGCGCCTGTGGCATTTCCACGACGGCCAGATTGAAGACTTCCAGGGACCGTATAAGGAGTGGAAGGGGAAGCACAACTAAGGGGGCAGCTCAGCCGCGGCCTTTTGAGCGGTAGTGCAACCGTAAGCACCGACAAGCAGCCGCAGATACTTTAAGGCGCGGCGCTACCCCGGATATGTCCCCGTAATATATCCCTGCAGCTCCTGGATGGCATGCTCCTGTCCGCTGATCACCCAGCGCACCAGGTCACTGATCGAAATTACGCCGCACACCACCCCGTCCTGCAGCACCGGCAGGTGGCGAAAATCGTGCTGGGTCATGATGGCCATGCAATCGTCCACGGTATGCTGCGGGCTGACGTAGATTACCGGGCTGGTCATGATCTGACGCACCTTGGTCTCCTTCGACATGTGGCCCATGAGCACGCCCTTGCGCGCGTAGTCGCGCTCCGACACGATCCCCACCAATCGCCCTTCCTCGAGGACTAGCAGCGCCCCGATATCGTGCTCCGCCATCTTCTCGATGGCTTCATACACGGTTTGCTCTGGCCCCACGCCCAGCACCCGGTTTCCCTTCTTCTTGAGCACCAATCCGATCGAATCGCAAATCCTCATCAGGCCCTCCTTGCAGCCGCTTCAAAGTCGTGAAAAATGGCCCCCGCCGAACCCCTCCGCTGAACGGGTCCAGCATCGAAACACTATAGTCCATATTGATGACGATGGAAAAGTGCCTGGGCAAGCGGCGCTGCCGGCCGCGGCACCCAACCAATCCCGAATGGGCAGCATCGCAACTATGAGCGCATCCCAACGTGCCCCCGCAGAAAAAGCCGGGCGAATGGCGTCGTCAGAGGATTCGACGATGGCGGCCAGATAGGCCGGCTTTTGCAGAGTCTGCTCCGCCGGCTGCACTGCAGGCGCAGCATTCAACTGAGCGTGGCCGATACGGGCAGCGGAATTCCGCCTGCCGTCCGTGCGCGGCTTTTTGAGTCCTTTTTCAGCACCGAGGAAGCCGTCGGCAACGGTCTCGGCTCGTGGGTTTACAGGAGCATCATCGACAACCATCAAGAATCGATCCAGGTTCGCAGCTCGACGGCTCCGGGCCGAAGCGGCACCGTGTTTTCGGTTTTCCTGCCCTGGCTGCGCAGCAACCTATCGCACCCACCGAAGTGCTGAGCAAAGCGGCGTAAGCCTGCGGCGCCTTTCTACGCTTTGCGCCGCGCCGCCTCCTCGTACACCTGCGCATACTCGCGGGCCGGTGCTTCCCATCCATAATCGCGGCCCATTCCATTGCGCATCAGCCGTTCCCACCCAGCCCGGTCCTGGAAGGCCGCCAGCGCGCGATCGACGGCCGCCAGCAGATCGCGTGGATCGTACCCCTTGAATTTGAACCCCGTCCCGGTTCCCTGCTCCGCGTTCCACTGGTCGACCGTGTCCTCCAGCCCTCCCGTGGCGCGCACCACTGGCACGGTCCCGTATTTGAGCGAATAAATCTGGTTCAATCCGCAAGGTTCGTAGCGCGAAGGCATGAGAAATATGTCCGCGCCCGCTTCGACCTTGTGGGCCAGCGCCTCATCGTAGCGAATCTGCGCAGCCACCTGCGCCGGATGGCGGAATACCCAGTCGCGGAAAAAATTCTCGAAGACCGGCTCGCCCGTGCCTAGCGCAACAATGGCCACATCGCGTTGGGCAAGCTCCTCTCCGATGCGGGCCACCATGTCGAAGCCTTTCTGCGTAGCTAACCGCGACACGATGCCGATGACGGGCGTCGTCTCCGCCACATTTGGCAATCCGAAAGCGTGAAGCAGGTCCTCGCGGCAGGCGCGCTTGCCGGTTAGATCGCTGCCCGTGTAATGAGCGGCCAGGTAGCCATCCGTGGCCGGGTTCCACCGGGTGTAGTCCACGCCGTTCAGGATCCCATGCAGGTCTGCCGCGCGCTCCCGCAGCACGCCTTCCAGATTCCACCCGAACTCCGGCGTTTGAATCTCCTCGGCATAGGTGCGGCTCACCGTGGTCAGCAGATCGGAGAACACCACACCACCCTTGAGAAAGTTGAAGCGATCGTACTGCTCCACCTTGTCCATGGTGAACAGGTCCCAGGGAAAAAGCAGTTGCTCGGTGGTCGGGGGAGGAAATGTGCCCTGGTATGCCGCGTTGTGGATGGTCAACACCGTGGCCGCGCGGCGCAGCATGGGGTCGGCCGCATACGTATTGCGCAGATACACCGGGATCAGCCCCGTCTGCCAGTCGTGCACGTGAAACACGTCCGGCACGCCGATCTGCTTTCCGGCCTCCAGCACCGCGCGGCAGAAGAGCCCGAAGCGTTCAGCATTGTCGGCGTACTCGCCTCCGCGCGGTCCGTATAATTCCGGCCGGTCAAACAGCTCCGGGCAATCCACAAAGTAGAACTGCACCCCGTCGCGCACTCCGCCATCGACAATGTCAACAAAACGGTTGTAATAGCGAAACGGAATCGTAATCGACCGCACCGCATACTTGAACTCGGCCCCGGCATGTTCCTTCTCCATCCTCGCCCGCACCCGCGCATAGAAAGGCAGGTAAACGGTGACCCGATGGCCGAGCTTCACAATTTGCCGGGGGAGCGCGCCCACCACGTCGGCCAGCCCGCCGGTTTTGGCGAAGGGCACGCACTCCGAAGCCGCAAAAACGATGTGCATCCAGCATCTCCCAGGCGCAATGGGACCTAACCCGAAAGTCTACTATGCGCCGCTACTCCAAGCGCCGCTCTTCCGCTGGCTGGCTGACTTGCTAACTCATTGGCTCGCTGCCTTTACCTGAACGGTCCACAACATGGGATGAACGGTGCAAAAACGGGCCTGAACTGTGCCCTTGCTCACAGTCGCATCGTCAGGCCATGCCTCAAACTGATACCTTAAAAGAGAAGGATTGTGTTGATTCCGATGGTTTCTAATCCTTATTTTGCCCTTGCAGTATTGTTCGTTGCTGGCTTGGCTTTTGGGCTCGGACCGTTGGCCTTGGCCTGGGCGTGGGCAAAGTTCTTCTCGCCCCGCAAACCAAATCCCCTCAAAAATTCCATTTACGAGTGCGGCCTGGTTTCAAAGGGCGATGCCTGGGTACAGTTCCGCTCCGCTTATTACCTCTACGCCATTATTTTTCTCATCTTCGACGTGGAAGCGGTGTTTCTGCTCCCCTTTGCCGTGGCGTTTACCGGCCTGGGCGCAGCCGCCTGCGCGGCGATGCTGGTCTTTGTGCTGCTGCTGGTCGAGGGCCTGGCGTGGGCCTGGGCCAAGGGCGTGCTGACGTGGGCGTGAAATCAATTCGTAGTTCACAGTTCGCAGTTCGTGGCCCAGACCGTGGCGAGCTGCTGACAACTGCGAATTGCGAACTATGAACTGAGAACTGTTTTTATGGATCAACAACTCAAAATCGAAATGGGCGAGCAGGGCATCGTAGTCACCACGCTCCAGGAGCTCTACAACTGGGGTCGCCGCAGCTCCGTCTGGCCCATGAACTTCGGCCTCGCTTGCTGCGCCATCGAGATGATCGCCACCACCATGGCCCGCTACGATCTGGCCCGCTTCGGCGCCGAGGTCTTCCGTGCCTCGCCGCGTCAGGCCGACCTGATGATCATATCCGGCACGGTGACCAAGAAAATGGCGCCTCAGGTGGTGCGGCTCTACAACCAGATGGGCGAGCCCCGGTATGTAATCGCCATGGGCGCCTGCGCCATCTCTGGCGGCCCGTTCAAGCAGGGTTACAACGTTTTGAAGGGCATCGACCGGTACATTCCCGTGGACGTGCACATACCCGGCTGCCCGCCGCGGCCTGAGGCGCTGCTTGAAGCTTTCATGATGCTGCAGAAAAAGATTGACTCCCAGCCGCTCACCGGCAATGAGCGCCCGCGTTTTCTCGATGCCGGCGCGCCCGGCGAATTTCCCGTACCTGAGCAGGGCGAGCACGATCTCGAGCCGCCCGCGAACAACCTGGTGTGGCCGGTGGCGGCGGTGATTCGGTAAGGCAGGGACTAAGGGACTAGGGACTGAAGGAAACGGCTTGAAGACGGTGGAAGAAATCAAAGCGGCGATTGAAGCGGCCGTGCCGGACGCCGCCGTTGAGGTTGTGTCCAACCCCAGCCCCAGCGGCCAGCACTCGCTTCGGCTCGCTCCGGCTCGTGCCCTCGAGGTGGCGAAGTTTCTGCGCGACGACCCGGAGCTGACCTTCGATTTCCTCTCCAACGTCACCGGCGTTGACTGGCCCGACAAAGAGGTTTCCGAAAGAGTGAAAGTGACGCGCCAGGTTACAAAAGTTGTGGACGGCGTGGAGCAAACGGTCGAAGAATCCGCGGAAGAGACCCGTAAGCGCGTCGAGCCAGGATTTCTTGAGGTTGTTTATCACCTCTATTCGGTGGCCAAAAAGCATGGCCCCGTAGTTTTGCGCATGCGCACTGTGAATCGCACTAACGCGGTAGAACTGCCATCGCTGACCCCCATTTGGCGCTCGGCGGAGTTTCAGGAACGCGAGATCTTCGATCTGTTCGGAATCGTCTTCACCGGCCATCCCGACCTGCGCCGGATTTTGATGTGGGAGGGATTCAAGGATTACCCCATGCGCAGGGACTATGTGGAGCCCGACGATTTTGAATACGAGCCCACAGCGCATGACGAGGTGCTCAAACGCGCGCAGGAGCACAGGAACAGGGAACAAGCCACCCCAGCGGCCAAAGAGCGACCACCGGGGGCCCCGGCAGGGAACGGGGAAACAAGGGAACAAGGACTGATCGCCGAATGAGTGTGCTGGAAACCAAAATGGAGCGACCGCCGGATTGGAACCGCCCAACCGACTTGCAGCCGCATGGCGAGAATGAGCTGCTCGAAGTGTCCATGGGGCCGCACCATCCCTCCACTCACGGCGTCTTCCGCATGGACGTAACGCTGGATGGCGAGCGCATTATCCGTCTCAAGCCGGTCTTCGGTTACCTGCATCGCAACCACGAGAAGCTGGGCGAAGGCCAAACCTACCTGGCCTCCATGCCCTACACCGACCGGCTCGATTACTTCTGCTCGCTCACCAACAACTGGGCGTATGCGCTGGCCGTCGAAAAGCTCGCGGGCATTGAGGTTCCGGAGCGCGCCCAGTATCTGCGCGTTATTCTCGCCGAGCTTACGCGGGCGCAGAACCACGCTTCATCAGTCGGCTTTCTGATTCAGGACATGGGCGCCAGTGGCACCCCGCTCATGTACGCCTTCAAGGAGCGCGAAAAGATCCTCGATCTCTTCGAATCGCTGACCGGCTCGCGCATGATGTGCAACTATATGCGCTTCGGCGGTTGCCGCGTGGACGCCACCCCCGCCTGGCTCGACCAGACGCGCAAAGTGGTCGCAGGCATTCCTGCCTTCGCCGACGAGTTTGAAGCTCTGCTCTGCGAGAACGAGATTCTGATGGCCCGCACCCAGGGCATCGGCATCCTGCGCCCCGAACTGGCCGTGAACGCCGGCGTCACCGGCCCGCTGCTTCGCGCCTCGGGCGTCGACTACGACATTCGCAAGGTCGATCAGTACGGCATCTACGACCGCTTCGATTTCAAGGTCCCGCTCGGCGATCGTTGGGACGTGTACGACCGCTTCATGATCCGCTTGCTGGAATTGCGGCAGTCGCTCCGGATTCTGGAGCAGGCGCTAAAAGATATTCCCGGCGGCCCGGTCATGGATCCCAAGGCCAAGATTCGCGGTTTCCGCCCCAAGCCCGGCGAGGTGTATGGCCGCATTGAGGCGCCCAAGGGCGAGCTGGGTTTTTATCTGATCAGCGACGGCAGTCCCAACCCTTACCGTTACCGGGTGCGCCCGCCGAGCCTGATCAACCTGACAATTTTGGAAGAGATGTGCATTGGCCACAACGTGGCCGATATTGTGCTGATCCTGGGCAGCGTGGATATTGTGCTGGGGGAAGTGGATAGATAGTTGTCAGTTTTCAGTTGTCAGCATCGGCGCGGGTGAGAAAGAACGATGAAAGTGAAGTTGAAAGCTCGATCATTCCGGGATTTGGCGGTTTGGCAGCGGGCCATGCAGTTGACGGTCGTCATCTACCGGCTGACCAGGGACTTTCCTCGCGAAGAGCAGTTCGGCCTCAGCAGCCAGGTCCGGCGTTCCGTAGTTTCCATCCCCAGCAACATCGCGGAGGGCCAGGGACGGCTGAGCGCTGGCGAATTCAAGCAGTTCCTTGGAATCGCGCGAGACTCTAATTTTGAAGTGCAAACACATCTCGAAATCGCGCGCTCGTTGAACTTCAGAAACTCGGGGCTGATTGACGAGGCCGAGAAGATGTCGCACGAAGTCGGCAAAATGCTCTACGGACTTTTGGAATCGATTTAGGCTTAGGTTGCAGGGCTGATAACTGACAACTGATTGCTGACAACTCGCCGATGACTGTAAGGGAGGGACCATTTGCTGGGTGAAGGCATCATCAAGGGCCTGTTGGAGACGGCGAGAAACTTCGCAGGCAGCTACGTCTCCAAGGAACGCCTGACCACGGTCCAGTATCCGGAGGAGCGCGAGCCGCTGCCCGAGGCGTCGCGCGTCTTCCCGTTTCTGGTCTACGACGGCTCCGACTGGCTGGCTGGCATGCGCTGCGTGGCCTGCCAGATCTGCGAAAAAGAATGCCCGCCCAAATGCATCTATATTGAGAAGTCCGCCGACAAGAAGCCCGACGCGGTGGGCAAGCCGCAGGCATACCCCACGCGCTTCGATATCGATATCTCCGTGTGCATGAGCTGCCAGATCTGCGTCGAAGTTTGTCCCTTCGAAGCGATCAAGATGGACAACAAGTTTGAGCTGGCCACCGACGATCGTTTCGGCGGGCTGCTCCTCGATCGCAAGAAACTCGCCAAGCCGAACGAGTATTACCATCAGATTCATCCCACTGAAGCTGCCGAGGTGGACGCGCGCCTGGCCGCAGAACGTGCCGCCGTAGAAGCCAAGGCCAAAGCCGCTGCTGAAGCCACTGCCGCCAAGGCTGCCGCGGCTAAGGCGGCTGCGGAAAAGGTCGCTTCAGAAAAGACCGCCACAGAAAAGGCTTCTTCCGAGAAAAACACTCCGTCCGCCGGAGGAGGTGCCTAATCCATGTCCGGCATGAACGTTCCCGCGACAATCGACCAGATTTTCATTCTCTTCACAAATTGGGTTGCCAGCTTCTTTCCTCCGGCATATCGCCCCCTCATCGGCGTACTTCTCGGCGTCATCGGCATCATCTCCGTTTTTCCCGGACTCTTTGCTCTCACTGTTCTCTTTGAGCGCAAGGGCCTGGGCCGCATACAGAACCGCTATGGCCCCAATCGCGTGGGCCCTTACGGCTTGTTTCAGCCCGTTGCCGATGGAGTCAAAGCTCTCATCAAGGAAGACATCGTTCCGTTCAGCGCTGACGCGGTGGTTCACTTTCTTGCCCCCATCGTGTTTCTAACCGCCGTGTTCATGGGCTATGCCGTCCTGCCCGTCGGCCGCAACATGGAACTGGTCAATATGGATGCAGGACTGTTGTTCTTCTTCGCCATGAGCGCCACGTCCGAGCTCAGCGTGTTCATGGCCGGATGGTCGAGCCGCAACAAGTTCTCGCTGCTGGGCGCCATGCGCGCCGTGGCGCAGATGATCAGTTACGAGGTCCCGCTGCTGCTCTCCGCCGTTGTGGTCGTCATGATCGCCGGCTCGCTCTCGCTACCTGAAATCGTTGCAGCCCAGGCCGGCTATACCGGCGTCTGGCCGCACTGGTACGTGTTCACGCCCTGGGGATTCGCCTCTTTCATCATCTTTGGCATCGCCGCCACGGCTGAAACCAACCGCTCGCCATTCGATTTGCCCGAGGGCGAATCCGAAATCGTGGCCGGTTACTTTACCGAATATTCCGGCTTCAAATTCGCCATCTTCTTCATCGCCGAATACCTGGCCATGATTTCCATCTCGGGGATCTCAACCACACTCTTTCTCGGCGGATGGGCCGCGCCGTTTTCCTTCCTCACCATCGTTCCGTCGTGGTTCTGGTTCTTTGCCAAGGTGATGATGTTCCTCTTCGTGTTCATCTGGGTGCGCGCCACGCTGCCCCGCCTGCGCCAGGACCAGTTGATGAACTTTGCCTGGAAGTTCGTTCTGCCCTTCACGCTGCTCAACTTGATGGTCACCGCGCTCTGGCGTTTTATGGGCGCGGGGTGGGAGCGATGGGTGGTCTCGACGGCCATTCTCGTTGCGGCTTACATCCTCATGGGCCGGACGGGGCTTTTGAGCAAGCACATCGGCCCCAGGAGTTACCGCTATGCTGAATAAAGCAGGGAGCGAGGGAACAATGGGGCGAGGCTGCTTGCATACAACCAATCTCCCAATGTGCGATGTCATCCTGAGCGAAGGCCGCGTAAGCGGCCGAAGTCGAAGGATCCGCGGTTGCTTTTCATCGCTCTGGATTTTTGCCGGGACCGCCGCGCGAAAGGGATCGATCGGATGAGCCCCATCTTTTACATCCTTGCGGCCCTCACGCTGGCCGGCGGCTTGGCGGCCGTGCTGCTCAAGCACCTGGTCCATTGCACGCTGGCGGTGACGGTCGCTTTTGCCGGCCTGGCGCTGCTTTT
>JASHRF010000013.1 GCA_030037545.1 Acidobacteriaceae bacterium
ACGGCGATTTTTCCTTGTGGAAGGGACAGAGGCCGGAGTAGTTCTGCGCGCCGGCTTTGCGCAGGCGAATGTAGCCCTCGACGATTTTGACGATGTCGACCTGCTGCTTGACGGATTGGGCGAAGTCGGTCACGGGGGCCGTATTGAGGATAGCGGGTGGGAGAAGAGCGGAGCTAGCGGGGCCAGCGGGGTAGGGGCGGCGAGAGCGGCGAGTAGGCGAGTCAGCAGGAAGCGAGGTGGGATGTGCGGCAGGTTTGGAAGTGGGCTTGGATCTGCGGCGAGCGGCACCGTCCTGTCGGTGAATCCCCCAACACTCCTGCGGGGAATTTTTGATTTTTTTTGTCGGGCGGACAACCATACTTCGTGTCGGTGATTCCCACGATCATGCTGCGCTGGCCCCTTCTCTCAGCGACCTGAGCCACTAACTACTGAGCCGTGGCGCAGCCCCCCAACAGGAAAATCTCGCCCAAGGAGCTTGGAAATGATTATCTCCATGAAGACGCCGTCGTGTGGGCCTGTGTCTCTGTTTACCGCTGTGGCTGCAAGCTATGGCGCAAGGCAGGTACTGACACAGCATTCCCCCGCCGCCACGAATTGTAACCAGGCACCAGTTTCGTTCGCACGCCGCTGCTGGTACTTCCCCATCCGCCCGACCTTTTTCACCAGGCGGTTCTGCCAGGCGGCCTTGCTTCTGTGTCTCGCAACAGCAGCCAAAAGCACATTTGCACAGATCGTGTTGCCGGCTTCGGGCTACATCAACACAATCGCGGGGAACGGCACAGCGGGGTACTCCCCGGACGGCACGCCGGCCGCCAGCGCAGAGCTTAATGACCCAATGGGCGTGGCCGTCGACTCGAGCGGCGACGTCTGGTTCGCTGACACCGGCAATTGTGTTATTCGCGAGGTGAGAGCGTCGGACGGGGATATCTATACTGTCGCCGGGCAAGATGGGATGTGCGCCTATGGAGGAGACGGTGGATCGGCGGTCGACGCGGAACTGGATTCGCCCACCGCCGTGGCGCTGGATAGCAGCGGCAATCTCTATATATCGGATACAGGAAATAATCGAGTACGGGAAGTAGCTTCGGGCGGCGTCATCAACACTATTGCCGGAGGCGGCGCATCGGGATACACCACTAGCTGTCAGACCGCTACCGACGCGGCGCTGTCTGGTCCGGCCGGTGTGGCCGTCGACGCGAGCGGGGATGTCTACATCGCGGATTTTGGCAATTATGTCGTAGGCGAGGTTTCGGGCGGCTCGATATGTGCCGTTGCTGGCGATGGCACCGAGGGCTACCCCTCGGGAAGCAACGTTCCGGCCGCCAGCGCGGAAATTGCGCCAGGAAGTGTAGCCGTCGATTCGAGCGGTAACGTCTACATCACAAACGGCTGGGGTGGTGGTAAGTTTGGTCTTGCGGGAGGCTGTGCAATTCTCGAGCTGGCAGGCGGCGTCATCAACACTGTTGCGGGCAATGGAACGTGTGGGTATTCAGGCGACGACGGTCAAGCTACCAGCGCCAAACTAGAGCCTCCTGCTGGCCTGGCCGTCGATTCTAGGGGAAATCTCTACATCACGGGTTATACCGAGACCTACTCCCATTCTTGTGATCCGGTGTGTCAGTACGAGTATTTTTGGCCCAACTCGAGCGTCCGAGAGGTGACTGCATCAACCGGCCTCATCTACACGATAGCCGGAGGCAGCAGTGGGGGCTATGCAGGCGACGGTGGGGCGGCTACCAGCGCGGAACTCCAAGGCCCCTCGGGAGTAGCGGTAGACCAGGCCGGCAACGTGTATATCGGCGATACTGAGAACCTTCGAATTCGGGCGGTTGGGGGATGGCAATCGTCCCCTTCAACCGCTACCACATTTGCGAATCTGCAATCGGAGTCGGCAGCGGACTGGAGCCTCTGCGAAGGCGAATGTCCAATTAATGGGACAAACACGGGGGACTCGAACGACTACGGATGGCTATACACGAGTACGAACCCGTCTTGGGGCTCGCTCAGCGGTAACGCGTTTCAGGAGGGAGACACGTCGACGTCTGCGTTCCCCTATTATGATGTCCTGTTCACTCTCGAGAACGGGGGCGAACTGGACCATAATCTTTCGTTGCCAAACCCGGCTATCAACTGCACGACCGGGCCATGTCCGTTCTCTAACCTCGAACTCGATCTATGGTTCTCCCTTTCCTCGTACAGCAGCATCGAGAACCTGGAGTTCGACCCAGATTACACGGACGCCGACGGATACGTCTATAAGATGTCCATGGAGTGTACTTCGCCGAACAACACGGGAGAACCAAGCGAGTGGAACTATTGGGATCAGACGGAGGCGAACGAAGGGGGAAGCGGCTGGCAGCCGACCGGCGAATCCTGCTCGAATGTTTGGGCGAACATGGAGAACTGGCAGCACCTCCAAATCTATGTGACAGTTAACAACAGCGCGCATACATATGCCTACCAAAGCGTCCTATATAACAGCGGACCCGTAAGCTGGAGTAATATGTCCAGCACTGCTATAAATGCGGCGAACAAAAACTGGACCCCGAATGTGTATGTCGAGCAGGAGATCGATAATACCGAAGATGGTGGGACCAGCGAGGTGTATTACGACGACTACTACCTCACTGTTTGGTGAGTGCAGTGCGCGAGGAGCAGGCTCGCAAAAGCGAGCCTGCTCCCCGCGCTTCGTTTGCTTATGCGGAGAGTCGTCACTTTAGCCGAAATGTTCAATCAGAAGGCCAGGACGCCTGCGGGTTGACAGAACGTGCTGGCGGAGGGATCGCCGGCTGCGTTTCGGCCAGTCGACACGTTCCCGCATCCGTGCGGCGCCCCCGTAGTCATGTCAGGCTGGCCGATAACGATGGACGCGCTCATGCCGGCGGTCCAGGGCGGCATAAACACCAATACCCGGTTGTCGTCTTGATCGGACACGATCAGGTCGCCCGAAGAATCGAAAGCGATCGCCGGAATGGGGCTGCCATTCATGACGCTATCCGTTGGAGAGACCACCGGGCCGCCCTCACGTGGCGTTCCGACGATCAATGAAGCCGCCATTCCGCTGGCAAACGGGGGCACGAACTCCCGAACGCAACAGTCGTCGGCAATCCAGAGATTCCCTTGCGTATCGAACGCGAACCCGCCCGGAGCGCAATCGAAGCTGGAGTTGATGGCGGAGGTAGCGCTTGGGCATTGATAGCCCGTTGCCCATGGGGTAGGAGAGCTCATGCCGACGGAAGCCGGATAGCCGAGCTCTAGGGTGGCGGCCATCCCGTTGGAAAAGGGCGGCACGAACTCAAGCACGCGGCCGTTGCCTGAATCGGCGACCCACAGATTCCCATTGCCATCGAACTGCACCGTGCCCGGGCCGCAAAGCTCGGCGGCATTTGTGGTGCCGGTATCGAGGCCGGGCTCACCTGTGACATCGACCCCGTCGCAGTCGGTGGTCTGACTCAAATCCGGATGGCCGATGACAACGCTTGGGCTCATCCCCTGCTGAATGGGCGCCCGGTACTCCAACACGCGCCCGTTGCCACTGTCGGCTATCCAGATATTCCCGCTGGCATCCACGGTTGTGCCCGCGGGCCAGCAGAGGCCTTCACAATCGTTCGGGCTGGTAAAGCTGGCCTCTCCAAGTTCGAGATTGGCGTCCATTCCATTTTCGAAGGTAGGCTGGAACTGCATAAGCCGGTCGTCGCCACTATCGGCGACGTAAAGGTCTCCGGCGGCGTCCAAGTCCAGTCCTTCAGGGATAAGGAGAGAGTTCGGTGTGGATGCTGACCAGGAGTCACCACTAAACCCGGGCTGCCCCAAAACGATGCTTGCGCTCATGCCCGTGGCGAACGGAGCATCGAAAATCAGGACACGGTTATTTCCCGAATCGGCAACCGCGAGATGCGTGGTCTTGGGCGCGTTCCCGGCCTGTGTAGCGCTGTTGTTGATCAGGGTCGCGCTACAGCCGTTGACCGCGGCAATTGCGACAAGAAGCAGGAAAATCGGACCAGGCGACCCAGGAACTCGATTTCGCATATCGATCCTCGAAAAGCCATTCCCTTTTGATGAGCGCAAATGTCGGGAAGTGGCCTGACGACGTGCCGATGAGAACACCGAGGACGCAATGCTCTCTGGTTCCAGGGTCTTCGACCTCGGATTCTCCAGGACTTAAGGCTCTTGCGGATTGCGCACGGCTGGCTACGGCGACGGAAGTTCTAGGCTTCGGCGGCCTGCTCGGGCGAGGAGAATTCGCGTTTGGGCAGCGGAATGCCGGCCTTTTGCGCGACGATGCGCACCGTTTCAGGAAACGTGACGTTCTCGATTTTGCCCACGAAGGTGAACACGTCGCCCGAAACTCCCACCATCGCCAACCAGCCGTCGTGGAATGGTGGATAACCGGCTGGGAATTGAAATTCGTTGCGAATCGCGGTATTCTTAGGTTGCGACGAATTTGTCCGCCAGGGAGTTTTCCCGTGTGCGCACCGGCTGGCGGAGAGATGAGTGGGCTGAACGCCCACTTTTTATTTGGGTCAATCTTTCCGGTGCACAGGGCCGCGGCAGGGCCACTGAAGAAACTGGATTCCGGGATGGGAAGCTAGAAGAACCGGCCCGGAATGAGCAGTATAGGAGCGAATGGCGGTTAAGCTCGACGAAATACGGGCGGCGGCGGATCGGGTGGCCGCTTCGCATGAACTCGACGTCGTGGACATCGAGTTCGCGGGAACGGCCAAAGAGCGGACACTGCGAATTTCTCTTGAAAAAAATGCCGCCGGCCGAAAGCAGCTCAAGGCAGATCTGGCGGCCGCGGTGGCCGCGGGAAATCCGGAGCATCTGCCGGAACGATTGGTTGAAGGCAAGCTCAGCGTGGAGCAGCTCTCCGGCGTGACGCACGAGGACTGCGCGGCCTTCAGCCGCGATTTTGGAACGCTGCTGGACGTGGAAGATCTGGTTCCGGGCGGGGAGTACACGCTGGAAGTCAGCTCGCCAGGCCTGGATCGCAGGCTGAGCAGGCCGGAGGATTTCCGGCGCTTCACCGGCTGCCTGGTCAAGGTGAGGACGATTGAGCCGGTGCGCAACAACCGGCATTGGCAGGGGCGGCTGGTTGCAGGGCCCGAGTCCGGAAGCGAAACCGTCACCATCGACCTGGCGGCAGTGAAGCAGAACAGCAAAAACCGCGGAGCCGGCGTGAGCACAGTCGAAATTGCGCTCGGCAATATCGAGCGGGCGAATCTGGTTCCGGAGATTTGAAAAGCCAGGGAGCGAGGGAACCAGGGACCCATGGACCGAGAAAGCCCGATATCAGGGACTAGGGACGAAGGAAGACGCGCAGAAGGCGCATGGGATGAGGCCGCGCCATAGGCGCAAGGGATGTTAGCCTCGCGCTTCAGCGTGGGAAAGGCGGCGCAATTTGAGGACAGCAGTCCCGTAGGGACGGCGCGAAACAGCAGACACGAGCACGTTCCCCGCGTCGAAATAAGGAACGCAAGATATCTTACCGCGCGGCGCGAAAGGTGGCGCCGGGAAACTGAAGAGAGCAAGCAGTATGGCGACTAGCGCTTTGTATCAAAGTATCGAGCTCCTCAGCCAGGAGAAGGGAATCGACCCCGGCATCGTTGTGGGCGCGGTCGAGGAGGCCATCGCCCTGGCCACGCGCAAGTTCTACAAGACCCAGGAAAACATGCGCGGCGAGCTGAACAAGGAGACGGGCGAGATCACGGCCTACATTTATAAAACCGTGGTGGCCGATGAGGACCAGATCGAGGACCCGGTCAACCAGATCACGCTGGCCGAAGCCAGTGAGCTGGCGCCAGGCGTGGAGGTGGGCAGCGAGATTCGCATGTACCGCGACACCAGCCCCCTGGGCCGCATCGCCGCGCAACTGGCCAAGCAAATCATCTTCCAGAAGGTGCGCGAAGCGGAGCGCGACACGGTCTTCCAGGAATACGCGCACCGCGAGCGCGAAGTGCTCAACGTCACCGTCAAGCGCATTGAGGGCCAGGACATCATCTTCGACCTGGGCAAAGCCGAAGCGCGTTGCCCCAAGCGCGAACAGTCGCGGCTAGAGTCGTTCACGGTGGGCGAGCGGGTGCGGGCGGTGCTGCTCAAGGTCGATCGGGCGGCCAAGGGGCCGCAGGTCATCGTGAGCCGTGCGGCGCCGGAGCTGGTGCAGAACCTCTTTCAGTCTGAAGTGCCGGAGATTTACGACAACACGGTGGTCATCAAAGCCATTGCGCGCGAGGCCGGCGAGCGGACGAAAATCGCGGTGCAGTCGCGCGACAAGGATGTGGACCCGGTGGGTGCCTGCGTGGGCATGAAGGGCATGCGCGTGCAGTCCATCATCCGCGAGCTGCGCGGCGAGAAGATCGACATCATCGAGTACTCGGACGAGATTACCACCTTCGCCGAAAAAGCGCTGCAGCCGGCCAAGGTAAGCCGCGTTTCTATCACCGACCTGACCGACAAGCAGCTTGAAGTCATCGTTGACGACACGCAGCTTTCGCTGGCCATTGGCAAGAAGGGCCAGAACGTGCGGCTGGCCGCCAAACTGCTGGGCTGGAAGATCGACATCAAGAGCGAGGAAGAGAAGCGCCAGGAAGTGGAGCAACAGATGCAAGCCCTTTCCGGCGGCCCCACCACCCCCATCGAGCAGGTGACTGAACTTGGCGACGGCATCATCCAGAAGCTGGTGGCCGCGGGGATCACGACCGTCGAAGGCCTGGCCGACATGACGCCGGAGCAGCTCGAAGAAATTCCGGGCATTGGCGAGAAGACGCTGGAAAAGATCTCGGTGGCCGTGCG